>CALJMC010000087.1 GCA_937982385.1 uncultured Rickettsiales bacterium
ATTACCAATGATATTGTTTATTTACAAACCATTGCCCCGAATTTTATTGAGGGAAAACGTACCGTCACCATCTATCACTCCAACATTACCGCCGCTAAAGAAGCACAGTTTGATGCGGAAGATGCGCAACAAGATGCAGAGAAAGCCGACAAAGCAAAAGGCGAGTTTCTTGCCAATATGAGTCATGAATTACGCACACCGATGAACGGAATTATCGGTCTATCTGACCTCACGCTTGATAGTGACCTCGATGAAGAACAGTACGAATCTCTCAGTGCAATCAATCGCTCTGCTGAAGGCTTGCTTTTGCTTTTAAACGATATTTTAGACTTCTCAAAGATTGAAGCAGGGGAAATGACCTTTGAGGATGCCCCCTTTAATTTGCGTCAAACAGTAGCGGATGTCATTGATTTGCTCAGTTTTCAAACAGAAAATAAAGGGCTGGAGCTCAGCTATAACTTTATCCAAGGCACACCTGAATGGGTCGTAGGTGATGCGGCGCGTATCCGTCAGGTCATCACGAACCTATTGGGGAATGCAGTGAAATTCACTGATGAGGGCGGCGTCCGCGTCACCGTTGGTATCGAGAGAAAAAATGAAAAGCAGCTCATCTCCTTCCGCATTGAAGATAGTGGCATTGGTATTCCCGAAAATAGGTTGAATAGTATTTTTAAGAAATTTACACAGGCGGATGAATCCACCACTCGTCGCTTCGGCGGCACAGGGCTGGGCTTGAGCATCTGCAAACACCTCACTGAGATGATGGGCGGCACGATTGGTGTAGAGAGCGTTATCGGTGCAGGCTCGACCTTCTGGTTTAATCTGCCGCTCGAATCGTGTGAAGAGCCTAAGAATATATCGCAAGACAGAGACACGTCCGAAGCAGCTCTAAGCGATGCGGAAACAGCGAAAATACGCATTTTGGCGGTCGATGATAATCCCGTTAACCTAATGTTCTTACGTAAATTGCTGCAAAAACTGGGAATGACTGCAGTGCAACTTGCCAATGGCGGCGAAGAAGCCCTCGATTATGCATCATCAAACAAATATGACCTGGTCTTTATGGATTGCCAGATGCCTGATATGGATGGTTTCCAAACCACCGCAGCCATACGCGCTATGGAGGAAGGCGATGCGCACACCCCTATCGTAGCGCTCACAGCTAACGCACTTAAGGGGGACCGAGAGAAGTGCTTAGAAGCTGGCATGGATGATTACACTACCAAACCTGTGAAGCCTGAGACCATCAATGCATTAATACGTAAATGGGTCAATAATAACGACACAGTCTCTGGTGCTGCGGCAGACGACACCTTAGAAGAAACCAATGAAGGGACAGACGTTGCACAGCCCTCCCCTGACACTACCCCCGTCGACATGGAGCATTTAGCACTCTTTACTGATGGTGACCCCGAAGAAGAGAAGATGTTGTTCGATTTATTTACCGAGCAAGCAGATTTATGCATTGATGGATTACGCGAAGCACTTGATGATATGGATGAAGATGCATGGAAAAGCGTAGCTCACCGCCTCAAAGGCGCTGCGGCGAACCTAGGTGCCAATGCGCTCGCAGCACATTGCCTCACCGCCGAGACCAATTATGAAGATGAAGACGCAGAGAAAGAAGCCTATTTGATACGCATCACCGAGGAACTTGATAATGTGAAAGCGTTCCTAGCGAAGTAATAGGGCGGGCTCACTTTAAAACACACTAAAGACTGGGATAACTAAACTAGCGCACATGGCCTACCTGGCGGCGGTCTCGCCGCTATTGTCACACGGATCAAGCAATGTTCTCAGCCATAGACTCACGCATTCTACATAATAAAAAAGCACCTATTGGCGCTTATTCTTTATGATAAAAAATGGCTGGGGTACCTGGATTCGAACCAGGGATGCCGATACCAAAAACCGGTGCCTTACCACTTGGCTATACCCCAACACACCCTTTGCATAACAAAGGTGAGCAGTTTTTACACGAAGTTAGTTTGTGATGCAACGGGAAATCGAACGAACTCCTCAGACAAGGCCTATGATGTCTCTTTCTCTACCCACTCAGCGAACGCTGGTAGGCAGTTATCAGGCTTAATAGTCCAAATGCATGGGCACTCATAAGGATGGTGCGCCTCAAGATAATCCATCACAGATTGACTCTGTGCATCTGTCGTTTTTAACACCAGCACCACTTCACTCTCTTCGCACATACTCTCTTCCCATCGATAGAAAGACGTCATACCCTCCATCATATTCGCACAAGCGATAAGATGAGCCTCAAGCAATCCATGGCTCAATGTCTTAGCAACAGCCGCATCGGGGCATGTGGTATAGACTATTTGCATTTCATATACTCCCTCTAACCAAAAAGACCGCCACTCCTTATGGAATGACGGTCTTCTTTGAGTTAGTTAACCAATCAGCCTAGTTGAAACGAAAGCGCAACTGACATGCTGGCGTGTTAGACGTATCTTCATTTAACATGCTATACGTATTAGGCGTGCCTGTTAACGTACAATCACCCGGTGTACCAGGAGCTGCAACTGCTACTGAATCAGTATTAAGCACTGCTGGATCTTGCATCGCTCTAACGACACCTGTAACTGGGCGACCATCATCAATTTTTGCATCAATGTTGTTAGACTCTAGCGGTGTTAATGCATTTGTAAGCGAATAAACACCTGCTGCACTAATCGCTGTCATACCTGTAAGCTGGTAATAGTTGATACCTGAATCGCTAAATACTGTGAATGAATTACCACGACCCAATTTTGCTTCAGGTACAAACTGGAACAATGTATCTGCATCAACAGCTCCACCGCCACCGAGTGCGTTCGTTGCATAGTTCATATCTTCACCGACAAGATTCACTTGTGCAAGGTCACGCCAGAACAACGCTGTCTCACAGCCATATACTGTAGCGCCTGCTGAACACCCTTCCAAACGTGTATTGCCATCACCCTGACCTACAACTGTAGCATCACGCACAGTCATACCAAACTCAGCTGCTTTAGTAGAGTTGATGTCACCTGGAATATAACGATATTTATCGCGGAATGTATTGACCGCCGTATTATATTTTTCGACTTGCGAGATAGTTGCACGAACCTCTGCTGCTCGAATCATGTCTTGTCCTGCTAGAATACCACCGATAATCAAACCAATAATTACCAATACGATGGATAACTCTACCAGAGTAAAACCATCTTCTCTTTTCATTTCGTGTGTCATAACCAACCCTATATATATATTAAAAATATGAAAAACATTACTGATGATAATCATCACGTATAATTGCACTTATTACACTAACAACCGATTGTGAAACCAATGAATACTAATGTGTTCTTCACCCCTGTATCATATTTGTACCACATAAAGTTAAAGATTTTATTAACTTTTATTTACAATCCAATCTATGTGTACGCAGCTATTGCACTATCTATTGCACTAAATAATGATTCATATCTCCCATTAAAAGACATGTCTTCTATCATAAGCCTGACATTGTTTTTAGTCAGCCACTTAACCTCATGCGAATCGATGGCATCAATTAATGGGACACATTCCTTAACGTCCGCCGCAAAAAAGCGAATGCCATAGCCTTTATAAGATAGTACCCCGCAATCATGAAGCACGTGAACATGCTTAGGTTCTAGCCCAAGCTCTTCCTCGCCTTCACACAATGCTGTCTTCCATAATGGTTCAACTTCATACAGCCCGCTTTTTGCTTTATCAATCATCCCATCATTGCGGATATCGACCCATTCGCCATCCTTTTTCATACGGCGCGTGCCACGCGCCATTGCAAAAGGAACCAGATCACCGGGATGACGCACCGGCTTGGGAGATGCAAAAAGATAGTGTGTTTCCTCACCTTCCCTATAATAAGGTAATATTCCCGCCTTATTTATAAAGTCAGCACCATCATAGCGCACCACATTAAATGCTGCGCTGTTACTTATATCTATTATATCGAAGTGGGGGTTAGCCATCATAGGACAAATCTGCGTTCATTATAGAATCTGAACCTTTAGTGATCAGCATTAACATCGACACGACCTTGGGCAGCTCGCGTTTCATGAAATAGCGTGCCGTGTCGACTTTGTCTGTATAGAACTTGGTATCAACATCCCCACCTGACGCTAGCTTCTCTTGCGCAATCTTTGCCTGACGCGCCCAGATATAGGCAAACAGTACATAAGCAAACATCTTTTGATAATCCGTTGCCGCAGCACCTGCATCATTCGGGTTTGAAAGTCCTTGCTTGGCAATCCAAAGCGATGCCTGTTGCAACTGCTCAATGGCTTTTCCAAGCGGCTTGATGAACTCAGCCATCGCCTCATTCTCATTATTTTCCTCTAGGAACTGACTCACTGGGTGGAAGAAACTACGGAGATATTTACCCATACCGTGCGGCAACTTGCGCCCCACCAAATCCATCGCTTGCACACCGTTCGTGCCTTCATAGATTTGTGCAATGCGCGCATCACGGGCATATTGCTCAATACCATATTCCGAAATATAACCATGTCCGCCATACACTTGCATCGCCAAATTCGCAATATCAAAACCCATATCCGTCAGATGCGATTTCACTATTGGTGTAACCAACTGCACAAAATCATCTGCCATTTCACGTTCTTCTGCATCTTCGTGACGATCCGCCACATCGAGCATCAGCGCCGTTTCCATCACTAGCGCACGTCCTGCTTCCACATGCGAACGCATATGCAGCAACATCTTACGCACATCAGGATGCACCGTAATCGGGTCGGCTTTTTGTTCAGGATGTTTCGCGCCTGTCAGCGCACGCCCTTGCAAGCGCTCATTGGCATAGGCAAAAGCATTCTGCATCGCCACTTCGGCAATTCCCAAGCCCTGCACACCCACATAAATACGTGCCGCGTTCATCATGGTGAACATCGCGCGCACACCTTTATTCGGCTCGCCAATCATATAACCCACGGCATCTTCATAGTTCATCACGCAGGTTGATGAGCCATGAATGCCCATTTTATGCTCAATACCACCACAATGCACGCCGTTGCGCTCACCAAGGCTGCCATCGTCATTCACCATCACTTTGGGAACTAAGAACAAGCTAATGCCGCGCACACCCTCAGGGCCATCCGGCAATTTCGCCAGCACCAAATGCATGATATTTTCTGTCATATCCTGCTCACCAGAGGAGATGAAAATCTTGGTACCATTAATTTTAAAGCTACCATCACCAACATCTTCGGCTTTGGTGGTCATCAAACCGAGGTCTGTTCCCGCATTTGGCTCCGTCAGGCACATCACGCCAGACCATTCGCCTGTCACCATCTTCGGCAAAAACTTCGCCTTCAGCTCGTCTGTGCCATGCAAATGCACCGCATTATACGCACCATGCGACAAACCAGGCGTCAAACCGAATGATAAATTCGCTGAACAAATCATTTCGGTTGCTGGCATACTCAAAAACTCTGGCAAGCCCTGCCCGCCATATTCTGGATCACAGGTGAAAGAAGGCCATCCGCCTTCAACATATTGCGCGTACGCTTCCTTGAAACCATCAGGCATCGTCACGACACCATCCTTGAACTGACAGCCTTGTGTATCCGCCGTTTGGTTGAGCGGGAAAATCACGTTCTCGCAATATTTTGCACCCTCTTCCAACAAAGGAGCCGCCAACTCGCGCGCTTCAGCAAAGCCCGCTACGCTTTCATATTTATCCAACCCTAAATAATCATTCAGAATAAAATCAAAATCTTTGAATGGTGCGCGAAATATTGGCATAGTCTTCTCCTTATAACGTTCTGTCATTCTCGCGAAAGCGGGAATCCATCTTTTATTTGCTCCCCAGACTCCCGCCTTCGCGGGAGTGACAAGAGGGGGGTGTTAGTTTCTCAACGGCTTGTTGGTTTCAAGCATATGCTGAATGCGATCCATGGTTGGTTTAGTTTTTACCAATTCCATAAACATTTCATGTTCCAAATCGAGGATGTTTTGCTCGGTTAGTTCATCCGAAATATCTACATCACCTCCCGATAGAACATAAGAAAGATGATTCGCGACCACTCTATCATGCGGAGATGCCAAGCCTGATGAGATAAACCCATCCACCGCCATATCCATCGCGGCTTTGGCTGTTGCGCCCGGCAAATGAATCACGCTCGGCTCTGGTGCTTTATAATCTTTCGCCAAATCTAGCGCCAAACCTTTGGCATCTGCCAAGACGCGGTTACGATTCATCACAATTTTCGACTGCGGAGACAAAATCAACATCTCTTGCGCTTGCATCGCCGATTCAGCCACTTTCGCCATTGCGATATATTCAAAGGCTTTGGTCACAACAGGCATTGGTCCTTGTGGCATCAACGCTTCTGGGCGTTTGCCAGACATCACTTGCGCTGCTACGCGGTCAGCTAGTGCTTGATGACGGAACAGCATTTCCTTACAGCCACCCCACCCTGGAATCACACCGACACCCGCCTCAACGAGCCCTGAGTAGGTCTCGAGGTGCGCTGCCACAGCATCACAATGGAGCAACAATTCACAGCCGCCACCCAGCGCCATGCCTGAACTTGCACCCACCACAGGGAACGGCGCATATTTCAACGCTTGATAGGTGTTTTGCCCTTGGCGTACTACGTCAGAGAGCATGCCCCACGCCGCCAAATTCGCGACATACATGAAGAATCCGAGATTCGCACCGACGGAATATTGATCCGCATCGCCACCAATCACTAGTCCTTTACCATTGGCTTGCACCACCTCAATGGATTTCGCCATCAAGCCCAGAATTTCAGGGTCAATCGAGTTCATTTTTGATTTCAGCTCTAGCCCAAAGATGCCATCGCCCAAATCCCAGAGCTGGCTTGAACCATTACGCATCACAGGTTTTGCACCGCGCGTTTTGTCGGATAATCTCCACGCGCCTTTCGGCACTTCAATCGCTTTCGTTTCACCTGATAGCATCAATTGATGCACAGCTTTATCATCCGATTTATACATCGAACCTTTGCCCGCTTTCACGAGGATTTCAGGCACATCAAGCCCAAATTCTTGACATGCTCCCGCAAGCATCTCCGCGCCAGAGAATTGCCCCTTCACGCCCATACGGTCAATCAGCTCGAAAGGTCCATATTTCCAGTTATATCCTAGCTTCATCGCTTCATCGACCGAATGAATATCATCGGAAATCTCAGG
>CALJMC010000088.1 GCA_937982385.1 uncultured Rickettsiales bacterium
GCGCAATGCCATGCTCTGCACCGAAGCTTGCAATCTTCACTTTATCAGCGGAAATGAGGTCATCTTTGGTGGTGAAAGATATGTCGATGAGGTTTTGCGTCACATTCAGATGTATATCAGAGATAGTGCCGCTCTTTTTCAATGAGGATACGAGAGCTTTCAACGGCGCAAACAGCGCCACCAACCGCGCATCTAGCACGGTGCACTCTTTCACATCCACCACTTCATGCGATTTCTTCATTGCATAGCCAATGGTGATGTCTTTTTTATGCTTGCGAACGGAGAGTTTGGTGCGGCGGCGCGTACCTTCGCCACTGGTGAATAATTCGCCTAGAACGCTTTCATCTACCCCTAATTTAGAGAGGGTCGTGCGAGCAATATCTGTTTTATAGGCATGATAATCATCCAGCGTGAGATGCTGCAACGAACAGCCGCCACATCGCTCATAATGCGGGCAGGGAGCTTCTCTATGTTGCGCAGCATTTTCCATAAATTAATGACTACAACTAGCGCTGTGAACATGCGGTGGGTTATGCTTAAGTATTTTATTCATTTTTTTCAACATCATGTCACGTTTCATCTTGGAGAGATAATCGAGGTAGGTCTTGCCATCGAGATAGTCCATCTCATGTTGAATAACGGACGATAAAAAGTCTTCTGCCTCGAAGGTTTGTGGGTTGCCATCGATGTCGAGATAACTCATTTTAATGGCGCGTGGACGTGTAATCTTCGCGCCAATACCGGGGAAGCAAATGGATGCCTCATCGATACTGTGCGTCTCTTGCGACTGCCATGTAATCTCAGGGTTGATGAAGCTGAGTGGTTCAGAGTTTCCATCGGGCAGTAAGTTTGCAATAATCACGCGCTGCGTCATGCCTATCATGGGTGCCGCCATGCCGACAGCTTCCTCGAAATTGAGTGTATCATGCAAATCAGCGACGAGCGTGCGAGTGTCATCTGTGACCTTAGCGACAGGCTCAGAAACTTTTTTGAAGATAGGGTCGGGAGCGTATATAAGTTGACGTACAGCCATGTGTTAAGCCACCTTTTTCAAAAAACAAGTTTTCAATACGATGGTTGATTTTCCGTGACGGCATTCAACTTCTTCTTCATTATATGTCAGGCGAATATTCTTCATGGTTGTGCCGCGCTTAAGGTTCAAGCCAGCGCCCTTCACTTTGAGATCACGAATGAGCTGCACTGTGTCACCATCAGCGAGCAGCGCGCCATTGCTGTCTTTTACTTCGTCTTCCATCTGGAATCCTCATATCATTGTTCGGCGGCACTATGTCAGGTCTTGCGTGATAAATCGAGTAATAAAATGTCACGAAACTTTTGTTGAGGCGTGTCGTAATTTACGATAGCTTGTGATCTCAATAAGGAAAAGACTATGAAAAATATTATTATAATGCTGAGCCTATTATATGCATCTCCCGCTTTTGCTGAGGAGGCGACACCCGTTATTGACGAGCCATTGCCCGCGGAACTCTACACCAATACCTATGATGAGTTTTTCACCTTCACGCTTGAAAATGATTTGTTCGGCGGCGGCACCGACAATAATTATACGAATGGTTTACTGCTGACCTATTATGATCGTGGGTTTTCTGCACCTGGCATCGCCCGCTGGTTAGGCGATATGCTGCCAACGTTTGACGTGAATGAAACCACCTCGACCTATTATTCATTGGGGCATAATCTTTATACCCCTGATGTGATCATCACCCCCGTTCCCGACTCTAATGATCGCCCCTATGCGGCGTATCTTTATGCAAGCGCGGGCTTTACCAGCCGCACGGACGATCATTTGGATGATGTCGAGGCGACGATTGGAGTGCTTGGGCCGCTTGCCATGGGTGAGGAGATTCAAAGCTCGGTGCATAAAGTTGTCGATGGTCGCAACCCCAGGGGATGGGATTCGCAGCTCGAAAATGAATTGGGTTTGGGCGTGTCATGGCAGCGCAGTTGGCCAGACTATTATACGCGTGATATGGGCGCTGATTATTTCCTCCGTGCCATACCACATGCGGGCATAACCTTGGGGAATGTCTATAGCTATGCCAATACTGGGTTCACGGTGCAATTCATGCCCGAAGAACAAAAATGGCAGTCTCAGCCGTTGCGTGTACGTCCTGCTATTCCGGGTAATGGTTTGTTCACCACGGGTGATGGTGAATGGACATGGATGGCGTTCGCAGGGGCTGAGAGCAGGCTGATGGGACGTAATATCTTCCTCGATGGCAACACCTTTGAAGACAGTGCATCCGTCGATAAAAACTATTTGGTAGCAGACGCCACAGCAGGTGTAGCCTTCGCCTATGGTCGCGCTCGCGTGTCATACACTATGAATTACCGCACCAAAGAATTCGAAGACCAAGATAATGACCAGCTCTTTGGGGTTGTCTCACTGAGCTATCGGTTTTAGATGAACAATTGTTCACTGGTCTGGGTGTGCTTCATCGTGTATTACTATATATATATGATAACAGTCTATTATGATGGAAAATGCAGCTTATGTTCGCGAGAAATCGCGCATTATCGACGTATTGCGCCTGAAGGTTCAGTTGAATGGGTGGATATCACAGAGCATTCAGAGGCGTTCACTGCTAAAGGATATCAGGTGAGTGACGGCTTGAAATTGCTGCACGCCGAAGACAGTGCAGGAAGTATTCATATCGGTGTAGATGCGTTTTTGCTCATATGGAAACGATTACCTTATTGGAAATGGTTAGGAACTTTAGTTGGCTTTGCTCCCATCCGCGCGATGGCAGACTGGTTCTATGTAAAATTCGCCGCTTATCGCTTTAAGCGTCTTACCCATTGTCAGATAGCATTGAATAATGAAAAAAGATAAATGGCTGTGCCACCCGAAGCTCGAAGAGCGTAGGGTGGTGCCGCCGAGAAGAATCGAACTTCCGACCTCGTCATTACCAATGACGCGCTCTACCCCTGAGCTACGGCGGCATATAGTCTTCCTAATTTATTCCTGTTCGTCGTCGTGTGTCGTCTCGTGTAGTAAGGCTACACGTCGCCTCGCACTCCTAGTACAGAAATAAAGCAGAAAGACTATAAATAGGCTGTGCTTCCTGCGGAAAATCGTCTGCAATTTGCCATAGGGCTTTCCTAATGGCAAGAGTTATATTATATGTGGGTTAACATATATAGTGATGGGCTTTTGATATGACCAATAAACCAACGGAAATACCGACAAGTTTGCGCACCACAAATGTGGAACGCAAGAAGGAGTTGTCCTCGGCGCTCAAAGCGAATATGCGTCGTCGCAAAGCGCAAGACCACGTGAAGAAAGAGAAGTCCAATGACTGAGCTATCGCGAGATCTACAAGTGATGGCGGACCTTATTCCCCAGGGCGTAACGGTGCTTGATATCGGGTGTGGTACGGGAGAGCTTCTTGGGTGGCTGACGAAACATAAAAACGTCAAGGGTCGGGGGCTGGAACTGTGCCGTGATGACGTGAATAAAGCACTTGCTAAAGGGTTGTCCATTGTGCAGGGCAACATAGATGAGGATTTGCCGTTTTATGCTGATGGTGCCTATGATTATGTCATCTGTTCCAAGACACTTCAGGCGACTAGCTACCCTCACAAAGTGCTGGAGCAGCTGGTGCGTGTGGGTAAGAAAGTTATCGTGTCCGTGCCAAATTTTGGCTATGCACCGCATCGTTTGCATTTGGGCATAAAGGGGCGTATGCCGATGTCCAAAGATTTGAGCTATGCGTGGTATGAGACACCCAATATTCATTTTTGTACGTTGGCTGATTTTGTCGAACTGTGTGAATCGCAGAACCTGACCATTGAATCTCGTATGGCACGTTATGCCGGGGGAAAAGTAAAGCCATTCTCCGGCTATGGCACTCTCGCCAATATCTTCGCCGTTGAAGGTTTTTTCTTGCTGAGTAAATAAAGCGCTAAAAACCACTATATATTGACCAACAATGCTTGCACCGCTAGGGGCTGCATGCTAAACCTTGTGCCTGTAATATGTTGTAACATTATGTGAACAGGCTTTACAGCCGCAAAACTATGTAGGTAAACAATTGTCTTTTCGTGATATAATTAAGCCGATGGTCGTCTCTGGTAAAGAAGTATGGCCGATTATTGAAGGCGGCAAAGGCATCGCTGCTACTAACGGACAATCAGCAGGCGCATTCGCTGCAGCAGGGTGTGTTGGCACTGTATCAGCGGTTTATCCCGATACGCATGATGAAGATGGCGTTGCCATTCCCTATACTTATGAAGGAAAAACGCGTGGTGAGCGCAACCGTGAACTCATCGCCATGGCAGTTGAAGGTTCTGTTGAGCAAATTGAAGATGCCTATCGCATTTCTGGCGGCAATGGTCGCATTCACATGAATGTATTGTGGGAAATGGCGAATTGTGAAGAGGTGCTTCATGCGGTATTGCCGCGCGTGAAGGGTAAAATTCATGGGGTGACCTGTGGTGCGGGTATGCCGTATAAGCTCGCGGAAATCGCTGAGCAATATAACGTGCATTATCTCCCGATTATTTCTTCGATGCGCGCATTTAGAGCTTTATGGAAACGTTCATATCATAAGTTGCCTGATTTGTTGTCGGCTGTTGTCTATGAAGATCCATGGTTGGCGGGTGGTCACAATGGTTTGTCGAATAGTGAAGACCCAACTAAGCCGCAAGATCCATACCCACGGGTGGCTGAAATTCGTGAATATATGAATAGTGTTGGGCTAAATCATGTGCCTATCGTGATGGCGGGTGGTGCGTGGCATCTCAAAGAATGGGCGGATTGGATTACAGATCCTAAAGTTGCGCCAGTAGCTTTCCAGTTCGGTACGCGTCCTTTGTTGACAGTTGAATCACCCGTTCCAGACAAATGGAAAGATTTGCTCTGTGGCATCAAAAAAGGCGATGTTTATCTCAATAAATTCAGCCCGACAGGGTTCTATTCCTCTGCGGTGGAAAATACATTTTTGCGTGAGCTGCAGGGGCGTGAAAAACGTCAAATGCCGTATGCTGCCAAGCCAGATGCTGAGAATGGTTTAACGGAAGTGGTTGAATTTGGGCCACGCAAGCGCCCAACTTATGTGACGCCAGAAGATAAAAAACGTGCAGATTCATACATCGCCGAAGGTCATGATG
>CALJMC010000089.1 GCA_937982385.1 uncultured Rickettsiales bacterium
TTTTCACGAGATATGGAAAATTCAGAGTCAGCTGCTAGGCTTTCAACTGCCCTTTGGCGCAACATACTTTGTCCATCTTGTCCAGGATAGCCCCCCCCATTTGCAGCTTGCATGATATTTTGCATGTCAGGGTCTTGCGCCATTACTTCGGCTACACGCGCATATTGTTGATAGATTGGCGTATCGTGAAACGCTCCACCAGCAGCATCAATAACACCAATTAATGAAACAATCTCTTCCTGAGACACTGTCTGGCGTGCTGCTAAAAAGGTTGGAGTTGTTAGTGCTGGGTTATCACCCGTAGCAATAGCTAATCCTTGCGATGCAGTAGCAATCGCTGCAAGTTCTGGCAACTGTTTGCGTGCCTGAACAATACTAGCGACCTCATCAACGGCAATCGCAACATTACCCGTCTGCAGGTTTACAGCCTGTATGTTTCCAGCAATCGCATTGCCTGATAGTTCTGAAAAATAAGCATCACTGTCGCGCATCGCAATGCCAGACTCTGCAAGTGCTGCCTTATATAAATCTCCAGCTGCTTCGCGTGCATGTGGCTCAGGCATCCCCTGTTCCATAAGGTTATTCAAAACATCATTCGCCACTTGATATGCGCCATTTTCATGTGCACGCTGCCCAACTGATAGTCCGTCAGGGTAGGTCTCTGGCGACACAAACTTCTCAAACACTGCTTTGATAAAAAACTTGGCTGACTGAAGCACGCCCTGTGCTTCGCTAGCTTCTTGCGTCACCACATAGGCAAAACGCTCGGCACCATTATTCGCAAGACTCTCTGTCATATTTTCACGAACGTCACCACTAACCCTTGGCAAAGCGTCTCTAATTGCTTCATTAAACTCGTTTTTTGCCGTCTCGTATATACCTGCCAGCGCAGGTTCTTGTTTTAATCTAGCCAAATGGGTTTGTTCATTAGCGCTCAATTTTGGTGCGTCAAATGCAAACTGAGCCATACGAAAATGCGCAACCACATTATTCTCCCAGCCGCTTTGCAGCTTCGCGGTAGCATTGGCTACGTTTGCCTGAGCTTCGCTCCATGCTTGAGAAATCATGGTTTGTGTTTCTTCTGTGGTTGCTATCGCCATTTTATTAGTCCGTCCGTCTCGTTACATTTCTATATTATTAACTATAGCACATGAATGTTACGGTTTTATGACGGAACTATAGTAAATAAAGGTAATCTTGTCATCAAACTGTCATAGTTCGATGTTATACTAAAAGCATGAAAAATTATAATTTACATATTGGGTGCGACTAATGAAGGATTGGTTTAAGAACTTATTGGACGGCGCCATTGACATAGTAGGTAAGGAAGCCTTTGTCAAAATTGGCGGAGCGCTTGCGGGTGGTTTACCTACAAAATTAATCGATGCCATTGAAGCCCTGCCGCCTCAGCAGCAAGCGGAAGCATATAACTTTATATTTGATAATAGCAAAGCGCTCACGCCTGAAATAGTAACAGTCGAACAAGGCAGCAACTCAGAAACCATTGAACGCAAACGCACCCCACAAGAATATGCAGCTGTGCTTTTACCAGATTTAGCTTTGCCAAACTCTGTAATGTTATCCGTGCTAACAAAAGCAATAGAAATTAATTCTGTTGATAAATTGATGGAAATTGGGTTCATCAGAACGCTTGTCGCAGACCCTAAAACACTTGCGGTAGATCCAAAAAATGAGGAATTACTTAAAAATACACTTACTTCTATTAAAGCGCTCCAATCTGACAAGCTTGATAGCGCTATTACTTATCTAGCAAAAACAGCGCTCACCTTAGAGCTAAACAACCCAGATAAAATCAAAGAAGATGGAATAAAGATAGCACTCACTGCTTATAGAGATGAGCCAGCTCTTAATTCTCTAATCGAGCCAATCATTATATCGCAGCTTGCAGATGTCGGCATTACGGCGAACAGAAATGTTCTTCCCGCAATCAGAAAAACAGATCCCGTAAAAGTTGCAGCTTTTGTTGCAGCCTTCACACAAAATGACGAAGCACCTAAAACAGAAGAAGAAAAATCTCTGCAAGAAGCAAGACAAGCCAAAGCCATGGAAAGCCTAAATAGCGTCTTAGGCAAAATAGATGCCGGTAACACCGAGAAACTGTTAGATTGGGCGATAGCTAATCCAGATGATATTACAAATGGAAATATCACAGAAGCAATGTTCGAAGATTTGCGTAGTGCCTCTTCTCAACTTGCGCCAGTCTTTGAAGAATATATCACTAACGCAGATAAAGATGTCGTTCTAACGCTCTTAGAACCCTATACTACAGAAGAGGGCATGCTCAAAACAGCGTTAGAAGCACTTAAAGAAGATGACATCACCGACCAACAATTCAAAACAACAGCTACATTCTTGGTCAATAGCCTTCCCTCCCTTATAGGTGAGAATAATAAGCTAACAGCTGATGGAACCGCCTTCTTGGTAGATAGATTTAAGGCAGGGGAACCTGCAATTTCTTCTATTATTGAGCCAATGATTGCAGCACAGTTAGCGCCCTTCATATCTGATGAGAGAACGCAAAACGAACTTATCACGGCTCTTAAAGATATTGAAATACCAGAACTCACAACATTACTGCAAAATGCAGTAGAGACCGACTTAGGCAAACCAGAAAACCTAGCCAAATTTATTGCAGAAAATCGCGGGCAGACGGAAGTTATTACCACTATTACTGACGCATATGACCTTCCCCCTTTCATCGCAGATTCGTTTAAAACCATGGATGAGGGCAATGCAACAAAAGCTGTTGAATGGGCGCTCACCAACCAACCAGCACTCACAGCAGAAGATGCTGACATAAATAAGATTATAAGAACAGAACTACTAAAAGCAGGTTCTGCGCTTCTTCCTGTTTTGCAACATGTGGTCGCAACCACAAGCAAATCAGAGCTCCTTAAAATTGGTGCAGTAGATACCATACTGACAGACCTCTCATCTAAAAATGAAATGACCGCAGGGCTTATATCGGCATTACGAGACTTGCCTGATGAAGAGTTTAAAGATGCTTTCGGTGAAATAATCGCACGAAAAGATGAGTTTTTGGCGGCGGATGATAAAGCGCAAGAAAAAATGTTCAGGGATGTAGTAAATGACAGAGCTAACCCACTCTCAAAGGTAGCTGCAATTGCTTTTCCAGCACTTATCGCAGCCGCTGCCGCAACAAAAGAAACAGTTGAAGATAGTGTCGTGACTCCCGTTACAGGCGCCGCTTCTAATCTTGCAGATAGAGCTACAAACTTAACCACATCAATCTTGATATCCGAGCTAGCTGAGAGCATGCATAAGAATGAAGACTCAGTCATTGCAACAGCAGCTAAAGAAGGACTTCTTCTTGGAAAAATTACGGAACCACAGCTTGATGCAGCCCTCGTGCTCGTAAAAGGTAGTTCTGAGAGTGAAACACGTGACGCACTCACATGGCTCCTAGATCATACAGATGAATTTGCTGCCCTCACAAAAGAGGCTACTGCAGAGAATGGTGCATTTCTGCTCAATGCGTTGGCAGACGCAGCATCCCCTGCACGTACCATTTTTAACAATATGAAAACAGAAGAAGGCAGAGCAGCACTCGAAACATTAGTACCAGCGGAAATGCGCGGAAAATTAGATAGTTTCTTTGAGTTAGGAGACACAAATCTGGGACGAGCGATCATCGGCAGCGGATTGCTCCAAACATTATTCCCTAACCTCGCTGATGGTAGTGATTTAGACCTTGCCTCTATGGCCAATATCCCAACGCTCTTTAAGATATTATCGACGGAAACTGGCAATGGCATGAATGTCTCGCGCGCATTGATTGCTGATTTGCAGACAAACCTCAACGGCACAGGCACCGAAACAGTCAATATCGCAACATTTATAGATAAAATGATTCCTGAAAAGGCACAAAATGGAATTGCAGAACAAATCTTAGCTAAGGCGACAGAATTTAAAGTTAAAGGCGCTACGTTGAAAGACGCCAATGCATTGGTTGATCAATCGCTGGTAGGGATAGGACTATGGACCGCAAAATGGGCACGCGGTGATTTCAAAGACAGCTTGCCAGAATATAACCCTGACGTGCCACTCAACCCGGAGCAACTAAAAATCATTGAGCCCAAAGCCGCTGCCTTTGTGCGTCAACATCTAGAAGATAATAAAAATATGTTTGGTGTTTTAGGCTCTAAACAAATGCTCGGCATACCAGATTTATTTGGCATGAACAGTAATCCGCTTGACCATACTGTCGGATATAAAGCAGGTGACAATCGCGGGCTGATGCTCTCTGGCGTGCTGTCCACCATCATCACAACCGCTACAGGCGATGACGCATCAAAGCAAACATTCCTCAATGAATCAGTGGCGAAACATATAAATAACAGTACGACATTACCATCAGACATGGATGCTGCAATTCAGAAAGCAGCGGACGAAGCTGGAATTAGTCTTACGGATGAAGATAAGGGCGACATCACAAAAATGCTCGATGAGGCACCCGCCAGCAGCAATATGTTAACCGATTTACTCAAGGGTGATAAGGGTTGGGCAGCATTTGCAGCCATGGGCGCCGCCGCAGGATATGGCTTGGCGCAATCGATGGGGCTTGGTTTTATTGGCACCCTCTTCATGATAGCGATTGGTTATGCACTCGGCGGAATAGTTGGTGCATCCCCTGATAATTCAAGCTTCGGTAAATTTGGTCTCGCTAAGAAACTTGGTGAAGGCATCGACAAAGCAATGGGCAATGACAAAGTTAAAGTGCCAACCCTTGAGCAGCGCATGAATCATCTAGAAGAGAAGCTCGCATTAGAAAATGCTACACCTGAGCAAAGAGCTGCATTCCTAAAAAGCTTAGAGACACAACTAAGCGCAGAAGCATTAAGCGAGCTTAACATGATACGAGATGGTGAGAACTTTGTAGAGCGCGAACCTTCTCAAGCCAAAGGAACTATAGTGAACAATGGTAAAGCTGTTGCCGATGCAGCTACAAACGCAGCTGCAGCCTTAAAGAACCAAAACGTAAACTCTGTTCCAAGCGGAGTACCCGCTCCTCCTAGCTCTACACCGCCATCAGCTTACCCTGATGCAATTTTAAGAATTGTACAATAGCATAAAAAAACGGAGCCTTGTTTTCACAAGACCCCGCCTTTGATTCTTATAGTTTCGTCATTCCCGCGTAGGCGGGAATCTCTCTTTACATTGACACCAAGCTTGAAAAGAGACTCCTACCTGTGCAGGGATGACGATTAGTATCAAAACTAGCCACGCTTACGACGTGGGCCACCTTCTCTTTTTGGTGATGGAGCGAATTCGATGCCCTCAATTTCTTCACCAGTTTCTTGGTTTACTGCGCGCATAGACAAGCGAGCTTTTCCGCGTCCGTCAACTTCGATAAGTTTAACTTTCACTTCTTGGCCTTCTTCCAATACGTCAGAAACGTTTTCAACACGGTCTCCGTTGATTTCAGATACATGAACCAAGCCATCTTGCTTGCCCATGTAATTGATGAATGCACCGAAATCTACGATGTTCACAACTTTACCGCTATAGACGGCGCCAACTTCAGGCACTGCTACAATCTCTTGAATCCATTCAACGGCAGCACGTCCTGCTTCGCCATCAACGGCTGCAACAGAAACGATACCTTCGTCATTGATATCAACTTTAGCGCCAGTGGTTTCGCAAATCTCACGAATCACTTTACCGCCTGAGCCGATTACGTCACGGATTTTCTCTTTATCAATTTGGAAGCTAGTAATGCGCGGAGCATTATCATTCACTTCCTCACGACCAGCACTGATCGCTTCATTCATTGATTTCAAGATAGTCGCACGACCACCACTTGCTTGATCAAGAGCAATTTTCATGATCTCAGCTGTGATACCGTCAATTTTGATATCCATTTGAAGTGCAGTAATACCTTTTTCAGTACCGGCAACTTTAAAGTCCATGTCACCAAGATGATCTTCATCACCAAGAATGTCAGAGAGAACAACAAAGTCGTCACCTTCTTTGATAAGACCCATTGCAATGCCTGATACTGGGCGAACCAAAGGAACACCAGCATCCATCATCGCAAGTGAAGCGCCACATACTGTCGCCATAGAAGATGAACCGTTAGATTCAGTAATCTCTGACACCAAACGAATGGTGTATGGGAATTCTTCATTCTCAGGAATCATCGAGCTAACGGCGCGATAAGCAAGTTTACCATGACCAATTTCACGACGACCAGGTCCACGCATAAATCCAACTTCACCCACAGAATAGGGAGGGAAGTTATAATGCAACATGAAGCCTTCTTTAGATTCGCCTTCAGGAGCGTCAACAATCTGTTTGTCAGATGCAGTACCCAATGTTGTGATAACGAGCGCCTGAGTTTCACCACGCGTGAACAAAGCAGAACCGTGGGTTTTGCCCAACACGCCTACTTCAGCTTTCACCGCACGAACATCAGCCATACCGCGACCATCAATACGTTTCTTAGATTTGATGATGTCTTTACGAACAACATCTTTCTCTACGTTCTTCAACGCACCAGAAATTTTCACTTCTGGATATTCAGCGTCATCAGCGAGCAATGCTTCTTTCACTGTTGAACGAATTTCAGCCAAACGCGTTTGACGTTCTTGCTTATCTTGAAGAGCATATGCTGCGCGAACATCTTTCTCTGCTGCTGCAGATACTTTCTTTTGAAGTTCTTCTGCTTTGTCATATGTCACCAAATCCCATGGCTCTTTCGCACATACTTCAGCGAAACCAATGATAAGCTCAATAACAGCCTGCATTTCTTTATGACCAAAATCAACCGCACCAAGCATAATTTCTTCAGAAAGTTCATTCGCTTCTGATTCTACCATCAATACAGATGACGCTGTACCAGCAACAACGAGATTCAAATCACTCTCTACAAGTTGCTCAGGAGTTGGGTTCAAAACATATTCACCATTGATGTAACCAACACGCGCACCAGCAATAGGACCCATGAAAGGAACACCAGAGATTGTGAGTGCAGCAGATGCACCAATCAATGCTGGCATATCAGGATCGTTTACTTTGTCAGATGACAAAACAGTACAAATAACCTGAGTTTCGTTTTTGAAGTCACTCGGGAAGAGTGGACGAATTGGACGGTCAATCAAACGTGACGTCAATGTATCTTTTTCAGATGGACGTCCTTCGCGTTTGAAGAAACCACCGGGGATGCGACCTGCCGCATAGAATTTTTCTTGGTAGTTCACAGTCAGTGGGAAAAAGTCCAAATCTGGTTTTGGTTTTTTCGCTGAGGTTGCTGTACATAGCAACTCTGTTCCGCCGTAAGTAATCATCACCGCACCGCCCGCTTGACGCGCAACACGACCTGATTCAATAGTAAGTGTACGTCCACCCCATTCGATGGACTTCTTTGTAACATTAAACATAGTTATATAACCTTTAAAATTTAAACATCTAATTAAATATCTACCACCTGCATCTAGCCCGCTTTATATTTCCAACATCCACATCTTAAAGGTCGTCAGGGTGGCTTGCCATATGCAAACCAAAGCTTCTTAGCCAAGGACAAATATACATAATTACGCGGAACATAAGAAAATGCACCACATGAAATGCAGTGCGCTTATATCGTCTTTTTACTTGAATTACAAGGTTTATATGTGAACAGCATTAAGGCCAAAACTCTACATTCAAACGATTGTCTTAGCGTTTAAATAATGTTTTCACATTGCTGATAAAGCCACCTGTAGAGCCATCCTCTGGCGGCTCCTGTGAAAAGACTTCTCCGGACTTAAGCGGTGTCAGTAGGCCGAGTTCTTCAGCCTTAGCAGCCTGCTCATCAGATAAGAATCTTCTGGCTTGCTGTTGCGTCACAGGTTCATTATCTAATTTAGGCACTTTCCCATCTGGACGGAATTGTTCTACATACTCCTTGGAGCCATTACGCTCTCCACGCCCGGGCATCACATCGCTATATTGATTGTCTTCGTTGCCTGTACGGAATGAATCAAAATAAAGTGAACGCGAGACAACGCCTCGCTTAGCGTCTTTGATATATGCCTCTTTATCGGTCCATTTATTGCGCCATAACCCGAACGTCACATACATGTCATCATCTTGTTTGAGAGCGATAGGCCCCTTATGTTCAAACGCTTGCTTGCCATTGACATAGATGTAAGCAAAACCATCCCTAATATAACCCGTTTTCATATAGATCACGATATCGTGCCATGCTCCCGCTTTAACCTGCGCAAACGACTTTGTGAATTTGGAAAGATACTTAAATTCTCTTTCTTGATCGTAATTCAAACTATTCAGCCCACTTTTGCCAACAATCATTTCATAGATTTTTTTGTTTTTCTTATTAATTACAGGAGGATTGTCCTTTTTTGCGTAACCAGTTACGACCTTACCTTTTGAACCTCCCACAATCGTCACCTGCATACGGTTACCTTGCAGGCCAATTTTAAATGGAACGGCTTCGCCCCGCGCGCGCTTATCAGAATCGAGCATAAAGAATGTATCTTCGTTGCGTGAATCAGCTACATAATTGTGAGGTACGAAAACGCTAAATCCATACCAACGCGCCCTGCCTTCAATATTTTGCGTAGACTGAACATTCCTAGACCTCAACGCAGAAACTGTCGCCACTGACGCCTTCTTCAATGCTTTAACAGTAAGTTTCTTTGCATCCGTTCCCACGGTAAACTTATAGGCAGATACGCCTTCGCGCCCGCCAATTTCTTTTTCTATCTTTCCTTCACGTCCAACAGTCTTCCAGAGCTTACTGAGCGCGTCACCATCAAAGCCCATTTCATATCTCGGCAAAG
>CALJMC010000090.1 GCA_937982385.1 uncultured Rickettsiales bacterium
GGTTTGCGTGCTATCTTAGAAGAGCATCTGCTAGAGCTTATGTATGACATGCCTGATCGTGATGACGTTGCTGAAGTTATCATCAATGGCGATGTGATTAATAAGGGCACAGAGCCTGAAGTGAAGCTAGAAAAGAAGAAGCCAGCCAAAAAGAAAGCGGCTGCAGCAGCAGATAAAGACGCTTCTTAAGCTATAACGATTTCTAATAAAAAGAGCTGGCTGTAAATTTACAGCCAGCTCTTTTTATTGTACTTTTTTTGTGTGTTTTAGAACCCAGTCACAAACACCAAGTTGCACTCAATGTCTGGTTCTGTTGTTTCGTATTCTGATGTTGCGGTTGTGTTTGAGCTGGTGCAACTTGATTGGCTAGCCTGTGTATAGGTACGGATTTTGCCTGTGCCTGGCATGCCGTCATCATTCTTGTCGTCCATCGCCCATGCTTCTTCAGGGGTGAGGACGGGATCGCTTGAGACAGTGTTCGATGTTGGTTTGCCAAACACGATAACATGTCCATAGTCCGTATTGTCGAAATAAGGGTTAGCTGTTGTGGACCCAACCCAGCGCATAGTGAAGCCTGCATTGTCCATGTTGCTCAGTGGTACATTGGCAGTGTCACCTTTGGTTCCGGCACGGTCTACATCAGAGGATACGCCCACTCCAGTGAAGCGCCCTTCAACAAATTGTGCATTGGAAAGTTGCTGCCATGCGCGGAACATTTCATATTCTTCACCGGTGTCGCCAATCTTATTATCGCCATTACCGTTACAGGTGAGGGCGGCTGTGCTGGCTGTGGTTTCGCAGGTGGCTTGCGTTCCACTTTGTGCCCCCCAAACATCTGTCGCATTATACATATCACCCGGTAATGCTTCGTATTTTGTATTAAATGCATCCACTGCGGCTGTGTATTGCGCGATGTTAGTAATCACGGTGCGTCTCTCTGCTGCATTGATGAGTGAGCTGCCAGCGGTAATACCTGCTGCGATAAGTCCAATAATGGTGAGTACAATGGCTAGTTCTAACAATGTGAAGCCGTCTTTTGATGAATATGACATATATAGTGTCCTCTAAAGTTTCGTTGGAGCGTATTATATACTACTATTGTTTAAGAAAAAGTTATTCGCAAGTAGCTTTTTTGTTTTGTAGGGTAGTATTTAAGAAAAATAGAACTATATTAATAGGTATAGTGGCGCGATAATTGCTTTATTATATCGTGCTTGAAACAGACAATATAGGGGTTTCCATGTCAGAGAGTCGTCAAACTATTATTCCTGTACTTCCATTACGTGATATTGTTGTGTTCCCGGGGATGGTTGTGCCGCTTTTCGTGGGTCGTGAAAAATCTGTTAAAGCGCTGGAAAACGTGGTGAAACACGATAATCAGATTATGCTTGTTGCGCAAAAAGATGGCAGCAAGGATGATCCTGAGCAAAAAGATATCTTTAATGTGGGGTGTGTGGCTTCTGTTTTGCAGTTGTTGCGTTTGCCTGATGGCACTGTAAAAGTGTTGGTTGAAGGTGTGCGTCGTGCAAAAGTTGTTGAATTTCTCGGTAATAATGATTTCTTCCAAGTTGCCGCTGAGATGCTTCCTGATGCTGAGAGTGACGCTGATGAAACCGAAGCGATGTTCCGCACGGTTGTCACGCAGTTTGAGCAATATGTGAAGCTTAATAAAAAGATTCAGCCTGAGACATTGGGCGCGGTGAGCAAGATTACTGATCCGTCAATTTTGGCAGATACGGTTGCAGCGCACATGCAAATTGACATCCCAATGAAGCAAGAAGTGCTTGAGATTGCGGATGTAGCAGGGCGCTTAGAACAAGTTTATGCCCTGATGGAAAGTGAAATTAGCGTATTGAATACGGAAAAACGTATTCGTGGGCGTGTGAAGCGTCAAATGGAGAAGACGCAGCGCGAATATTATTTGAATGAGCAAATGAAGGCGATTCAAAAAGAGCTAGGTGAAATTGATGAAGGCAAAGACGAAGCATCTGAGCTGGAAGAGAAGATTAACTCTGTTGGGCTGTCAAAAGAAGCCAAAGAAAAAGCACAGGCAGAACTAAAAAAACTGCGTTCGATGAGTTCAATGTCAGCAGAGGCCGGTGTTATCCGCAATTACTTGGATTGGCTTGTTGGCGTTCCGTGGAAAAAATCTAGTCGTATGTCGCGTGATATTGGCAAAGCTGAGAAGATTTTGAACGAAGACCATTATAGCTTGGAGAAAGTCAAAGAGCGTATTTTGGAATATTTAGCGGTTCAGCATCGTACCAAAAAGCTTAAAGGGCCTATTTTATGCCTTGTTGGGCCTCCGGGGGTTGGTAAAACTTCGTTGGCGAAGTCTATTGCACGAGCGACGGGTCGCAAATATATCCGTATTTCTTTGGGTGGTGTGCGCGATGAATCCGAAATTCGTGGTCACAGACGTACCTATATCGGTTCTATGCCAGGTAAGTTCATTCAATCGATGAAGAAAGCGGGGACGGTGAACCCACTTATTTTGCTCGATGAGATTGACAAAATGGGGCATGATCATCGTGGTGATCCAGCATCTGCATTGCTGGAGGTCCTTGATCCAGAGCAAAATAATAGTTTCAATGATCATTATATGGAGGTCGATTACGACCTTTCAAACGTGATGTTCGTGGCGACTGCCAACTCGTATAATATGCCTCGTCCATTGATGGACCGTATGGAGATTATTCGTTTGTCTGGCTATACGGAAGACGAAAAAGTGAATATTGCACAACAGCATCTTATTCC
>CALJMC010000091.1 GCA_937982385.1 uncultured Rickettsiales bacterium
AACAATCGTTTGGTGCGATAACTTGCGCAAACTCACCCTTAAAATGAACTTTTCCCTGTTAATACCCTGTTAAACAGGGTATTGCATCGTCATGTGCGCATAGCGATTAACCATCCACCATTTCTTTCTTTATGTTTTGACCCAATTAGATTATTTGTCACATAAGCATAAAACTTCAATCATCAGAAAGTTGACACCATGAATATAACACAAACAGGCGGATGTCATTGCGGCGCAGTTTCGGTCACATTCCCTAAAGATGCTGCTTTCTCATTTTCATGTCATTGCGACACCTGTCAAAAGCTCGTAAGTGGCGGCAGATTACTCGGCATGGGCATCGCAGCCGATAGCCTCGATGTAACAGGTGATATCGCGGAATACCGTTATGACGGCGGCAAGAAACCCATCACCCTCTCCTTCTGCCCCACATGTAGCACGCAGCTCTTTGCACGCCCTGAGGCAATTGAAAACACGATCATTATACGCTCAAACGCGATGGAGAATCCACGCAGCTTTACACCACAACAATTCATCTTCATAGAAGACGCATGTGCGTGGGATAAAGTGGCTTAGACAATAATTGTTAACTAAGCAGCGGCTTTGACGTTTAGCACTTCGAGCGCGGCATCATAGTTTGGCTCTTCAGTTACTTCTGCGACAAGCTCGCTATAGGTAACATTGTGCGATTCATCCAATACCAACACAGCGCGTGCATAAAGCCCGGCGAGTGGTCCGTCAATCATTTCCACACCATAGTTCTCAGAGATACTTTGATGACGGAAGTCTGATGCTGTCACCGCATTTTCAACACCCTCTGCTGCACAAAAACGCTTGAGCGCGAACGGCAAATCGAGCGACGCGAAAAGCAAGACAGTATTATCAAGCCCTGACACCTTGCTATTGAATGTTTTGAGTTGGAGTGCGCATACGGACGTATCAACACTAGGGAAAATATTTAAAACAACATGTTTACCCGCAAAGTTTGACAAGCTCACCTCTGACAAATCGGTGTTGACCAAGGTGAATTCTGGTGCTGTATCGCCTATTTCAGGGAAACTACCGTTTGTTTGAATCTCACTACCTTTGAATGTTAACGTCGTCATAATCTTCGCCTATTTTCTAATGTCTGTTTATACCAAAGCCTGAACTAATCTTTCCACGCAAACAACGGCCAGCAAAGGGGTAACTATTGGTGATGAAATACACATATTTTCCGTTGAGGGTGCCGCCATTACATTCGTCCAGCGTGCCTTTTGCACTAATAAACTCAAAATCTTCGTTATAGAGGCCGCTATATGCTCCCTCAGGCCCTCCGGCAGGGCGCATACCCTTTTTGAGATGATAGCCTGATCTTGCCTTATCTCCGACGTAATGCAACTCATATCCGTCACCTGCGTAACCAATTAATGAGCTGCCAGACGTTTTGGTAAGGCTCTTTGCAATGCCGTGATAGTGATAGAGCCCGTTTGGACCTACATGCGCATTGTTAAAGTCTAGACCGAGCTTGCCGCGCGCTCCAAAAATGTCGAGACTCCAGTTTTTGTTGCCATTTCGGCTATGACCGCGACGACCATTTGGATCCCAAAACCCCGCAGTATTAGGACGGTATTGCACACCATTGACTGCAATTGCCGAGGTGCCTTTAATAAATTTAGGCGTACCCAACGTGGTTGGATTCAATGGCACACACATATTCACACGCTGCGATCGGATCCCATTGGGGTTACCACGGTTTGGAAATGTGCCTGTTTCATGATCAGGCAACGCGTTGGAGCTGATGCAGCGTTGATCGCCTTTAATGGTTATCTTCACTTCATTGCCAACGTTGGCTGCACTTGCAGCGGATGCTAGAGTGAACGATGCGAGTGTGACAATCGCTTTTAACAACATAACAATTAGCTCCTTGTTGAAATTTTATAGAAACATGTATTAGGTAGAGATATGCCTAACGAGGCTTTCTACCACCGCCACCCTTTTCATGCCCCTCTGGAACGCAAGCACGAATAGAGTCTTTAACATTCAAGCAAGTGCCAGCATGTGTGCCATGCGACGTTTCGACTGTGCACGAAGCATTAAGATCTTTGTTTGAACACGCAGTGATTGTTTCTTGTGGCGGGCCGGAGCGTCCTCCCCCTGATCCTCTGCGTTGTTCTGTTTCGCTGTTAGCTGGCGAACAAGCGCCAAGCGTTAATAAGACAACTATATAGAAAGAGAGATTTCTCATGACGACAGCAACTCCAGAAAGTAAAAATAAAAGAGACTATTGCACCATGCAACCTTTTCTCATCTCTATTACGAAAAGTTGCCCATTACAATAGCCTTCATTTACTTCATGGCTAGAACAAGAAATCATCGTTGGAAAGTGTGTCAGTATAGTCACCTTGCAGATAGAATTCAAAATCATCTTGATCAGAACGTACATAAGTGCGGTCTGTCGCGGCACTATGTGTCAAACGCAATTCGCCATCTTCTGTAGCTCCGCCACCATCATCAAGCCCGATAAAGCCGAGCGCGCTGAGGTCAATAAGGTCAACACCCACTTCAAAGTCAGATATTTGATCATAATTCTGATGTTGCGTCGACTCTGTTTTATCACCAAACACAAAGATGTCTGCCCCTTCACCACCGAACAACACATCGCGACCTGCGCCACCATCCAACACATCATTGCCTGTGCCGCCATCAAGCTGATCGCCCTCTGTGCCACCGAACAGCGCATCATCTCCGCTTTGACCTTGAATTTTATCGCGACCTTCGCCGCCATAAAGTGTATCCTCACCATAACGACCATAGAGGAAATCTCTACTATCCCCACCATCAATGATATTGTCGTTTTTATTACCCTTTAGGTTATCAGTATGAGCTGAGCCGATGAGATTATCGATATCCGTATAATCAACGCCGATTCCCTCTCCTGCATTCTGGGTCTCATCAAGCAGGTCAACACGTACTCTCCAACTTGCTTCAGCGAAGGAGAAGGTATCATCAATGATAACCGGAGGGATCACTTCTTCTACCGGAGGGATCACTTCAGCCACTTCTACTTTTTCTTCACCTGGCACTACGATGCCACCAAGTCCTTCACCCTCTACATGGCTCACATCAAGCCCATAGAATGACACCTGCCCCGCCCCTGCACCATTATCCTCATTATTAGCTAAATAGAGCCCTGCCTTATAATAGAATGTATCGTCCATCCAAAACGCATCAATCGGTGTGACAGAGCTATAAGTCTCGCCATCAGCCATCACTTCAACGACCAGCGTATCACCACCCGTCACCTGAATCTTGTATGAATAGATTTCACCCAAATCAACATCTGGGGTTTCACCTGCGTCATTATACAAATCGAAACGGTGTTCTTTGCCATCTTCCATAGAATGTTCATTCACGAAATAAAGCTCACCCTTATCATAATAAAGGCGTACGAGCTCATCCTTGCTGCCATGAATTTGACCGACAACAACTCCGCCCCATTTATCTTTATAGCTTACAGGAACTTCATCCATTCTAAGCGTTGCAGTCAACGTGCTGCTTTCTTCAATTGTCCATTCCGCGGCCAAGCCTTCTTCATTCGCCTCGCGCAATTCAGTACGTG
>CALJMC010000092.1 GCA_937982385.1 uncultured Rickettsiales bacterium
AATCGCCTTTTTTTCACCCACATTAAGTGCCTTCGTTTTCGCTTCAATGGCATTGGCGGCATATTCATCAACATTCACCACCACCTGCATTTCGGGCGTTGGCGTCGCCAATGCATATACGTCACCTGCCCATAAGGTGTAAAACGTAATGAATATGAGAAGCGTATGGTGTAATTTCATGATGAATAGATGTGACGATAACTTGCTTTTGAGATAGGTTTATTCTATCAGTAGCCGCAGATAATAGCAAATCTAAGGACAAGATACTATGAGCAAATCTCTCAGCTATGCAGCGGCAGGCGTTGATATCGACGCAGGAAACCAACTCGTTGACCGTATAAAACCACTCGCAAAAGCCACCACACGCTCGGGAAACATGGCGTCGCTTGGCGGGTTTGGAGCATTATTCGACCCCAAAGCAGCGGGTTTTAAAGACCCTATCTTAGTCTCCGCAACGGATGGCGTAGGCACCAAACTCAAACTCGCTTTTGCCACAAACATTCACAACACGGTAGGCATCGATTTGGTCGCTATGTGCGTCAATGATCTCGTAGTTCAAGGCGCAGAACCCCTCTTCTTCCTTGATTATTTTGCATGCGGCGCGCTCAATCTCGACCGCACAGAAGCCGTCATCGCAGGCATCGCTAAAGGCTGCGAACTTGCAGGCTGCGCATTGGTTGGCGGCGAAACCGCTGAAATGCCAGGCATGTACGACGCTGAAGATTATGACCTCGCCGGATTCTCAGTCGGTGCAGCAGAACGCGACAGCTTATTGCCACTTACTGACAGCATGCAAGCGGGCGACGTGCTGATTGGCTTAACCTCTAGCGGGTTTCATTCCAACGGTTTCTCACTGGTACGCAAAATTTTGGAACGCGAAGGCCTCGACCTTGCGAGCAAAGCACCCTTCGATGAGACTCAAAGCGTCGGTGAAGCATTGCTCACCCCAACAAAGATTTATGTAAAAAGCTGCCTTAAGGCGATTCGCGATACCGGTGGCATCAAAGGCCTCGCACATATCACAGGCGGCGGACTCACGGAGAACCTCCCACGCGTCTTGCCGGACAATTTGAGTGCTGAAGTGGACCTAGAAAGCTGGGCACTTCCAGCCATGTTTGGCTGGGCGCAAAAAGCAGGTAATGTGACCGAAGCAGAAATGCTCAAAACCTTCAATTGCGGCATGGGCATGGTGTTAATTTGCGATGCCGATAAAGCCGATGATGCAATGAAAGCATTCGAAGCTGAAGGCGAACATGCCGTTCGCATCGGACAATTACGCAGCCACAAAGGTGCCTCAGTCACCTACAAAGGCACACTCGGATTCGACAGCAATGACAACAGCTAAAAAACAAGTTGTAGTTCTCATCTCAGGCGGAGGCAGCAATCTTCAGGCCTTGCTAGATGCCTGCGAACATCCAGACTTCCCCGCTGAAATTGCTGGCGTCATTTCTAACAAGCCAGATGCCTATGGATTGACCCGCGCAGAAAATGCAGACATCTCGACTGCCGTGCTATCACATAAAGATTTCGGCAGCCGCGAAGCATTTGATGAAGCCCTCCACGAAATTATCATGATGTTTAATCCCGATATCGTCTGCTTAGCTGGTTTCATGCGCTTACTCACCCCCGAGTTCGTTGGAAAATGGGATAAGAAGATGATTAATGTCCATCCCTCACTCCTCCCAAAATATAAAGGGCTACACACACACCAACGTGCGATTGATGCTGGTGATGCCGAGGGTGGCTGCACCGTACATTACGTCGTGCCCGAGATGGATGCCGGACCAATCATAGCCCAAGAGGCCGTACCTATTAAAGATGGTGACACAGCGGATATTCTCGCCAAACGCGTATTAAAGGCTGAACATAAAATATATGTTGAGGCGCTCAAAAAGATAGCACTCAGCAACGCCTAAACCTGCACGTTCACAGATATACGTGCCCGCTGATAATCTTCTACAATCTTGACAACTAATGCACTTAACTTCTCAGAGACCACTTCGATGGAGTATTCTTCCTGCATATGTTTTTGCGCAACCCCTGCCATAACGTGACCAAGCTCTTCATTCTTTACCATACGCCCTAGAGCATTTGCGAGTTTCTCCGCATCTTCAGACGGCACGATCTCCGCCGCTCGGCCCTGCTGCACCACTGATACTGGTCCAGGCAAGTCACTAATAACGCACGGACATGCAGCAGCCAAGGCCTGCAACAACGTGATGGAAAGCGCCTCACTGCGCGATGGCAAACAAAATATATCCAATTCATCGATAAAGGCAGGAACATCTTCAGCCCAGCCTTTAAACAATAAATGTCCATCCAAATCATAGTCATGTGCCAGCGCTTTAAGATCTTCTTCCAACGCGCCTTCTCCACCCAAATATGCCTGAAACTCAACACCACGCGTCTTCAACAGCCCCAACGCTTCTATAAATATATCATAGCCCTTCTCCGGCACGAAGCGCCCAAGTGTACCAATGATCGGTGGATTAGCCCGTGGGCGTGTCGGCCTACGCGCAGGAATCCGCACCATATTATTGACAATATGTACCCTATCAACGGGCACATGCTCGGCGAGAACATCACGCATATGTGGGGAAAGTGTAATAATCGCATCAGCCTTCAGCAACGGCATAAAACGGTAATTATGCGAGACAGAC
>CALJMC010000093.1 GCA_937982385.1 uncultured Rickettsiales bacterium
CGTGACCTTGGAGAAGAGATTGGTATTTCATCCTATCTTGTCGCCGAAGCGGATGAACTTGACCTGGGCTGGCTGGAAGGCAAAACATCCATTGGTATCACTGCAGGTGCGTCCGCCCCAGAGCATCTAGTTGAATCATTGGTCAAAAAGTTACAAAGTTACAGACCATCCAACATCAGAACCCTCATGACCGTCAAAGAAGATATTCAATTCAAGCTCCCTAAAGAACTTATGGATGTTGCTTAGGCTCCAAAAGACACGTATCCCCATATGAATAGAACCTATAATCCCGTTCAATTGCAGTGCTGTATGCATTTTTCATCTGCTCAATTCCAGCGAATGCACTCACTAGCATGAAGAGGGTTGACTTTGGAAGATGAAAATTGGTCATCATAAGGTCAATAATCTTGAACTTATAACCTGGAGTAATGAAGATGTCTGTTTCGCCGAAATAGGGGTGCATAATACCATCAGTGTTGGCGGCTGACTCTAGCAATCTAAGGCTTGTGGTGCCGACGGGAATAACGCGACCACCAGCAGCTTTTGTTTCATTGATTGCCTTGGCCACTTGCTCGCAAATCTCACCATGTTCAGAATGCATCACATGCTCTGAGGTGTCGTCAACTTTCACAGGCAAGAACGTTCCACCACCTACATGCAGCGTTACAAATACGGTTTTTATACCTTTAGCATGCAGCTCATCTATAAGTTCAGGCGTAAAGTGCAGCCCTGCTGTAGGTGCTGCTACGGAGCCATCACGCTTGGCATAGCAGGTTTGATAGCGTTCTTTGTCGGACGCTTCCTCACCATCAGGGCGATCAATATAAGGGGGGAGGGGCATCTCACCCACGGATTCTAATGCGATATATAATTCTGCACTCGGTATGCCGAAATCGAGAACGACTTCACCAGAATCTAATTTTTCCATTACGGTGGCAGCTAGTGAGTCACCAAATAACACTTTATGACCAAGTTTTAGTCGTTTTGCGGGGCGTGCAAAACATCGCCATTGCGCCGGCGAGGAGGGGGATAGGCTTAATTCTTTATGGAGCAGTACCTCGATGGGTACTGCATCGCGCTTGCCATAGAGCCGTGCAGGAATCACGCGCGTATTGTTAAAGACCAACACGTCACCTGATTTAAGCAGCGATGGCAAATCGCTCACAACACTATGTTCAATTGCACCAGATGAGCGCACATGAAGCAACTTTGCAGAATCTCGTGGTTCAGCAGGATGCGTCGCTATGCACTCATGAGGTAAGTCAAAATCAAATTGATCAACACGCAAAAGCTACTTCTCTTTCGCGTCAGAACCAACTTGCACTTTAATCATTGCATCAGGATGCTTCGGCATGTCGCTTCCGCCTTCAGCCTTCTTGATTTTATCAACAAATTCCATACCATCTACCACGCGTCCCCACACGGTATATTGATTATCGAGGAAATGAGAATCTTTGAATACGATGAAAAATTGGCTGTTCGCACTGTTCGGATTAGACGAACGCGCCATAGATACTGCGCCACGCACATGCGGAGAATCATTGAATTCAGCTTCTAGGTCAGGCTTATCAGAACCACCTGTACCCGTACCTGTAGGATCACCCGTTTGCGCCATAAAGCCTGCAATTACACGGTGAAAAACAATGCCATCATAAAAGCCAGCACGTGCAAGCTCTTTAATACGCGCAACATGTTTTGGTGCTTTTTCAGGCAACATTTGAATTTTGACACGACCTTGTTTCAGGTCAATATATAACATATTTTCTTTATCCATTGCCTCTACGTCAGATGCCATGCTCATTACTCCCATTATTACTGCTATCAGTGCTACGATAAGCGTTTTCATTAGATACCTCGTGGTTGATTCATTTAAATCGCGCGCAGAGTAACAAGATGCACTATGTCATGTAAAGAAGATTTTATGCTTAACTGTGGCATGAGTTTACGTTAGAGTAAGGCTATGGAAACATTAGAAGCTATGCAAATTGGACGGGACGGGCTTTGGGTATTACTCAAAGTGTCTGCACCTGTTATGTTTATTTCCCTTGGGGTCGGTTTGATAATCGCACTTTTCCAAGCCTTAACGCAGATTCAAGAAATGACGTTGACTTTCGTTCCTAAGATTATTGCCATCTTTCTGACATTGATGATTGCAATGCCGTGGATGTTTGAAACCATCGCTGAGTTCAACCAAGAATTGATGGAAAAGATCATTCGTGTCGATGGCACTGATGAAAGCCGCGGCCCTTAATTTTCCTTACGTTATAAAACTGTCATAATGTTGTGTTATATATCATTACAGCTCAAACAAAATAATGACAATAGAAAGGAAAAACAGGGCCAGAACCGCCAAATTGTTTAAAATACATCCTAAAAAAAAGCAAACCTTTTTGCTGCACTTAATAAATAGCCTAGCTGCAGGGAATGCATTAATCCCTGATGAAGAATCATTTCATCGCACAACCCAAGTTGATTTTATTCGCAAAACTTTACCTTATGCTCTGCTTGATCAGAATGATGAACCGATTTCCAATGTTGGAGTATTACGTGAAAGAATAATTGATGCTGGGATTTTTAATCAAGAAGAATATAGTACGCTTAATTTATATTTGGCGCCAGCAAACGAAAAAAATAGTTAAAAAAGTTTACAAAGAATTGCATACTGTCCTTGAACTTATAGAAGATGGTAGTGAGTTATCCGAAAAGTTAAGTTTAGTACCAGTGCGCCTTACAAGAGCAGAGGAACTATTAAACAAAAGATATATTTCCTCTTTATCAAAACCTGAAACAGCTCGCTTTGTACAAGGAGGAGGAGCTGACGGTAACAGTGGTGGCGGCTCTACTGCACACCGACAACCCTTTTACTTGACCCCTTAACCATTCCACACTATGCCTTCGCATTATGAGCATAAAATTCACCCTATCCAATACAGATGGTCGCGCGAGGCGTGGCGAAATCACTACTAAGCATGGCACGGTGCAAACGCCTGCCTTTATGCCTGTGGGAACTGCTGCGACTGTCAAAGCGATGACGGTTGACCAAGTGGCCTCGACAGGAGCAGAAGTGGTGCTGGGCAATACCTATCACCTGATGTTGCGCCCGGGAGCTGACCGCGTCGAACGGCTTGGCGGGTTGCATGAGTTTATGGGATGGGACAAGACAATTCTCACTGATAGCGGTGGGTTTCAAGTAATGTCTCTCGGTGCATTACGCAAACTCACTGAAAAAGGTGTCGAGTTTAAATCACATTTGAGCGGCGCTAAATATATGCTAACGCCGGAGTTGGCTATCAAAATTCAGCAGCAGCTCGATAGTAATATTACGATGGTGCTTGATGAATGCACACCTTATCCTGCAACAAAGCAGGAAGCTGACAAATCCATGCAGATGTCGATGCGCTGGGCGCAACGCTGTCGAGATGCGTTTGATGATCGTGGGGGCTATGGATTGTTTGGTATTGTTCAAGGGAGCACCTATCCTGAGTTGCGCGAAGAATCAGCCAAAAAGCTCATTGATATTGGTTTTGATGGCTATGCCATTGGGGGGCTAGCCGTAGGTGAGGGGCAAGAAGAGATGCTTCGTATGCTTGACGCAACCGAACCACATATGCTTGGAGATAAGCCGCGTTATTTGATGGGCGTAGGCAAGCCAAGTGATTTGGTTGAGTCTGTGCGTCGTGGCGTTGATATGTTTGATTGCGTTATTCCCACTCGTTCAGGGCGATTTGGCAGAGCCTACACATCTCGCGGAGAGGTGAACCTCAGAAATGCTCGTCATGCGGATGATCCGAGACCCATAGCAGCCGAACTTGACAACCCAGCATCACAAACAAGCCGAGCTTATTTGCATCACCTCATTCGCTCTGATGAAATTTTAGGTGCAACCTTGCTTTCATGGCATAATATTGCTTATTATCAGCATCTAATGAAACAAATGCGCGATGCTATTGAACAGAATGCATTTGATAAATTCGCTGTTCAATTCTATACTCACTATGCTGCGGGTGATATTGAACTTATTTAATAGATTCAACCATATTGTAGATTACCTTTTCGGCTCGTCTCTTGCTCCACCAAGGGTTCTAGATGACTGCTCTGATGGGGCTGGCAAGCCCATTGCATCCGCATTATCGACATCAACACTGTCATAATTGCCAGACAATCTATTTGAGGGTGGTTTTTTATATAGATCAATTTTCAGATAACCCGTTATATGGTTCTCGGCTCCACCATGTGTAACAGCTTCCCTCATTTGGCTAAAACCTAATGCAGTTTTCGAGCATAATTTAGCAAAGCATTTCTGCGCTCCTAACTCAGCAAACATCTCAGCACGAAAAGAAGTAGGTTCATTATTAAGCTGCGCGACAGTACCGTCTTCCAATGTTATGTTCAAATTATTCACGGTTTTGTCTGCAGCTACCCAAAACCCTCGCGCACCTGTGGTAAAGTGAAAATTCGTTTTACCTTCTGGATTCATCTCAAAGCGTGTGGGGAAACCCTGCTCTGAAGTGAATTTAAATAGCAATGGAGCACTCTTCGCATCTTTAGCTAAAGTAAAATCTCCTCCAGCAAATGCAACCTGATCTGCATTACCTGCCGTCACACCTCCATGCCCAGTAAAGCGAATATGATCATTAGGAAGAAATGTCCCCCCTTTTATGGCTGTGCCTGAAATAGAAAGTGGCGTAGCATCGGTATGAATAGACTGGGCATTCGCAATATTGCTGAACGGCTCTAAGATTGCCTCCAATTCTCCATTTAACTCCTGCGTCTGATAAAGTGCTGGCAGTGCCTTGCTGGTGTTTAGGCCCGCCGTTTGTAGATGCTCCAGAGCAATCTCAGCACTGGTTTGAAGTTTTTCTGTCTTATCTCCAGCAAAATTAGCACTCCCACCTTCTGCATATACTTCATCAAAACCTTTAGCACGGTGAGAGCTGTCATAAATCCTTTGCGTAAACTTTTCTTCTACAAATGATAGCTGTCCTCCGAAAACAGTAAACCCACCATTTTCACTGCTCGCAACAAGCGAGCTATGTTGAATATTCATGTGCCCTACGTCTGGTAGAGCCATCTTATTCAGACTATCATAGTCTCCTACTTTATTGTTAGTATCATCTCCGTGACGAGTCGCAGTAACCACTGGTGAGGTTGTGAGCGAGAAACCAAAAGTCGTATTCGTTCCGCGAATGCTGCCATTTTCAGTACGTTCACTACCTTCGCATTCTATGGCAGCACCGCCGGTCACACCGCCACCTTCTTTCACACCTTTTGAAATATGTGAAAAAGAATGATTTGTCACATCTTCTGACAAGAATTCATAGCTTGTGTTACCAAATGGTTTAAATCCTTCTCCAATATCATTTAGCACCCTAGCATTATCGTTAAAGAAAACTGTCCCGCAACTAAATGATTTTATGTTTTTTTTATTTTCGGGCATGAGACCTATTTTATATATTTTGTTTTTAACTATTTGAAAGTGTACACGAGAAATATGACAGTTTGATGACAGTTAGCCTTGCAATTTTAGTGAACTCGGGGTAGGACTCTCCGCATAAAATTAATAAGCAGAAGGAAACCATCATGCGCGTGACTCAAAAAGTAAAAAAGATTCTCTCTTGGTACGAAAGCGACAATCCAGGAACAAAAGAAAAGCTTGCTCGCCTTATGATGACCGGTAAACTTGCCGGTACGGGTAAAATGATTATCCTTCCTGTTGACCAAGGCTTTGAGCATGGGCCAGCACGCAGCTTTGCTGCAAACCCTGAAGCCTATGACCCGCATTATCATTTCCAACTTGCTATTGACGCTGGTTTGAATGGTTATGCTGCACCGCTCGGCATGATTGAAGCAGGCGCTGATACTTACGCTGGCTCTATCCCAACAATTCTAAAAATGAATAGCTGCAACTCGCTCTTTGATGCAGGCTCTGCTCCTGATCAAGCGCTCACCGCTACTGTTGGTGATGCACTTCGTCTTGGTTGCACTGCGATTGGCTTCACTATCTATCCAGGTTCTGATCTCATGTTTAACATGTTTGAGGAAATCAAAGAGATGGTAGAAGAAGCAAAAGCAGTTGGCTTGGCTGTTGTTATTTGGTCATACCCACGCGGTGGAAACCTGACTAAAGAAGGTGAGCTTGCTGTTGATATCTGTGCCTATGCAGCGCATATGGCGGCATTGCTTGGCGCTCACATTATCAAAGTAAAACTTCCAACTGACCATCTTGAGCTTCCTGAAGCGAAAAAAGTATATCTTGAACAAAAGATAGACGTTAGCACGTTGGCGAAACGTGTTGCCCATGTGAAGCAAACCACATTTGGTGGCAAGCGTATCGTAATCTTCTCTGGTGGTGCTGCAAAAGGGACTGATTCTGTTCTTGATGATGCACGTGCAATCTCAGCAGGTGGTGGCGAAGGCTCAATCATCGGACGTAACGCGTTCCAACGCTCGAAGCCAGAAGCACTAGAGCTTCTCAATATTATGATTGATATTTATAAGGGGAAGTAGGTTAGCGCGTGATACCCGTATCTGCTCGCGCCATCAACATTGGCAGTTCAGATGCTTGCGCCTGCATCGCTTCATAAGATTTTGTAGCGGCTTCTGCAATGCTCTCAGCCGTTTTGTTCTGTCCTTCTTCACTGATAATGCGACGCAAATCAGTTTTATTGGTCATAAACCCGCCCTCAACTAATGCAGCTACAGTGTTGCCTAACGCATTATCATTGCGCCCATGACGGCTTGCAGCGATTACAACCGTATCATGCGAGCGCAGCTCATTATTAGTGCTATACTCATCCCCTACTGTAAGGTTCGCCGCCAATAGCGCATTATACGAATCTGGACCCTTTTCAGGGTCGTAATAGTATCGAGCACCATTCGCTTGTGAACTTTCGCTCGCATTATGATGAATACTCAGATGCATTACTTTTTCACCTTTTTCATCAACAAGGCGTGAACCATAACGGTTTGGCAAAGGATTCTCTTGCGTACCCATAACCACCTTAACTTCCCAACCGCGCTCTTCGAGCGCACTCTTGGTTTTTTCAGCTAGCTCAACGTTAAGATCATATTCGGTAATATCTTTGCCTGTATCAGGGTGCTGCACTACAGCGCCAGGGTCAAATTTCACTTTACCATCTTCCATGAAATAACCATGACCAACATCCAAAACAATCAAAGGTTTTTCGCGCGACGTATTTCCCAACGTGAATTGAGACATGTCTTCACCGGACATAAGCTCTTCAATAGAAAGAGATTTTGCGCTTTCTACTGACGATTTTTCTACATAATTTTGTGGTGCTGCACGCGCAGCATCTGGACGAGGGGCGTCTAGTTCAACATAATTGGGGGTTTTGTCTGAGAATAATAACTCAAAGAGCATCATAAAAAACTCTAACGGATCACTGGAG
>CALJMC010000094.1 GCA_937982385.1 uncultured Rickettsiales bacterium
AGGTGAGGTGGTGATTTTAGGCAAGGGGGGAGTTATTATTCACCGATGCCTGTGCCCTGTGTACGAATTTTTGTAGGTTGACTTGATGTATCTGATGCCGCTAGTGCTGAGTTTGGTTCTGGTGCTGCCTCCTTCACCCGCTTAAAGTATCTTGCTTTTTCACGTCCATTGACACTTTTAGGTAGATTATCATCTGCAAGCTCTATAAAATTTTTGCTGAAATCGGCATAATGTTCTTCTACGCTAGAAGAGGTCATATCGGTTTGCCCCCTGAGTTGAAGCAGGATATCTTTCCATGCTTTAGTGCGTTGGTTGAAGCTGTCTGAATCCAATATTCCAATTATTGGAGAAGTGATTCTTTCATCTTTTTTTTCAGAAATTTCTGTCGCAATTTGCTCTTTTAACCATGAGCCTAGAGTGCGTGTCATATTAAGAGTTTCTGGGACTCTAGTGACTGTTTCAGTGTGATATGGTGCAATAAGTTTGTTCCATATAGTTGTAGATATGGGAGGCGTGTCAGTATCATCTCTATTAGACTCCCAACGCTTGCGTACAGCGCCCTCTTCAGGATGTTCATGCAAATCATATCTACCTGCTGAATTTCGTCTAAGGTCGCGAAGTGTTTCTAGCACTTGGGTTTCTACATGGGAGCTATAATAATTACTCTCTTTTGATGGGTTTGTCCCACCAGCTTGAAAATCTTCAATATTAATATCAGCTTTGAGTTCGTTATATTGTGCTGCTAATAAAAGGTTTTCTGGAGATATATCGCTAGTTTCTGATTTTGATGTGTCAGCCGACGTCCCTTGCACGCCATCGCGTGCAATCGTGTCGAGTTTTGATACGTCATCTGGGTTTGATACATCAAGTGTGCGGCTGTGATACGCTATTTGATTCATTGCTGCGGCATCTTGAGCAACTTGCTGAGCAAATCTTTCATATGTCAATGCTTCGGTTGCGTCATTCAATACGATCTGGGGAGCAACAGTTTTGTTGTCTTCTAAGAATTTAGTTATAAATGCTTGTTCACCATCAACGTTTTCTGTTTTTGATAAGCTTATGCCATCCATAACATCATAATACATTTCTGCGCGTCTTACATATTTATACGCATTATATATTTCATTTGCTGGGTCAGATGTTAGCTTTGTGTTAGTGCTCATTATATTTTCTTTTTGTTGTGAATGTTTGCTTCTGTACTCTTCTACTACCCAACTGTTACAGTTTGATGACGATATTTAACTTTTTGCAAATAAATTGTTTATGCGTTATTGATAGATTCTTCTTATAGGAGATATGCAAGAGCCTTTAATCTCCACAGGCTGTCATCCTGAACTTGATTCAGGATCCATCTTTGCTTTAAGCGTAGTACAGGTGGATCCCGTGTCGTAGCACGGGATGACGGATGAGTGAGAGGGCAATTATAAGGAAGAAACAATGAACTTACGTGACCTAAAATATCTCATAGCGGTGTCGGAACTCAAACATTTCGGCAAGGCGGCGGAGGCGTGTTTTGTGAGCCAGCCTACGCTTTCGATGCAACTGAAAAAGCTTGAAGAATTCTTGGGTGTTACACTAATAGAGCGCACCAATAAGCAAATGATGATGACACCGATTGGCGAGGAGATTGTCGCCCGTGCACGTGAAGTAGTGGCGGGGGCAGAGGAGATTCGCTCGCTCGCCAAGCTCCAGCAAGACCCTTTTGCGGGGATATTAAAACTCGGCGTTATCCCGACCATCGCGCCTTATTATCTGCCTGAGATGCTAGCGAAGTGTAAAAAAGCATTCCCAGAACTCACCATTCATATTCGTGAGGGGCAAACGGCAACGCTGAGTGAGGAATTGCGCTCAGGCAAGATTGACGCTGCTGTGATGGCGATGCTCCCTGAGCTTGAGGCGTTTGATAATGGGTTGTTGCTTGAGGAGCCATTTATGGTGGCAGTGCCGGATGGTCATGATTTTGCGAACAAGAAAAACCTTACGCAATCTGATTTGCAGGGCGAACCGCTTTTGCTGCTGGAAGATGGGCATTGCCTGCGCGACCAAGCGTTGGAGGCGTGTCAGTTTGCTGTGGCTCCCTCAGGCGTGAATTTTAGAGGCTCAAGCCTAGAGACAATTCGCGAAATGGTGCGCTCAGGCGCTGGCATCACCATTATGCCCGAGCGCGCGACACGGAAGGAAAAAGGCATCACTACCATACCATTTGCATCGCCAGCGCCATCACGCGACATAACACTCTTGTGGCGCAAGTCATCCTCGCGTATAGCTTTGTTAGATAAGATGATTGAAACGATAGGAGCTTAGGCTAATGAGTGTAATAACAATTTCGAGCGTGTTGGTGACGTTATGTGCCATTTTTTCTTTCATCAATTATAAGTTTTTGAAGCTGCCTGCGGCAATTGGTATCATGGTGTTGGCGTTGGGTATGTCAGTTATTATCATCGCATTGCCGAACTTTGGATTTGATATGCAAACGCCAGCCAAAGAGTTTTTGGGTGCGATTGATTTTTCCGAAACCTTGCTGCATGGCATGCTGAGCTTCTTGCTGTTTGCAGGTGCGCTGCATGTGAATTTGGATGATTTAGGTAAGCTCAAAACGGTGGTGGGGTCGCTCGCATTGTTCGGAACGATCTTTTCCACGGCTGTGATAGGGTTTTTATCCTATGAATTATTTCCCATGTTTGGCGTGCATATAGACTTTATATATTGCCTCATTTTCGGTGCGCTGATTTCTCCCACAGACCCTGTGGCGGTGATGGCGATTCTCAAAAAAGCGGGTGCATCAAAATCACTGGAAACAAAGGTAGTAGGGGAGTCACTCTTTAATGATGGGGTTGCCGTGGTGATTTTCTTGGTGCTGGTGAGCGTGGCAGCTGGTGGGGAGGCGACTGCTTCTTCGGTCGGCACACTATTTCTACAAGAAGCTGGTGGCGGCATATTGCTCGGCGGAATCTTAGGCTTCATCGTTTATAAGATGCTCTCATCCATTGATAATTATCAGGTCGAAATTCTGCTCACGCTCGCCCTCGTGATGGGTGGCTATGAACTGGCGCTCTTAATGCATGTTTCAGGCCCAATAGCGATGGTAGTGGCAGGTTTGCTTATCGGAAACCAAGGGCGAAAATTCGCGATGTCAGATACTACGCGCGGAAACCTCGATAATTTCTGGGAGCTGTGTGATGAGTTTTTGAACGCCGTACTGTTCCTACTTATCGGGATGGAGATTTTGATGCTATCGGCGAACCCTGCAGCATTTAAAGTAGGGCTGTTGATGATTCCAATTTTGTTAGCTGTTCGCATGGTCGCCGTATCAGTTCCAATATTATTGCTCAAAAAGCGTCAACAATTCTCTGATGGGGTCATTAAAGTTCTTACATGGGGTGGTTTGCGCGGCGGTATATCCGTAGCACTGGTGCTCTCCCTCGATCATGGCGCTGAGCGCGACTTCCTCCTCATCGTCACTTATTGCGTGGTATTGTTCTCTATTATTGTGCAGGGGCTAACGATTGGCAAACTGGTGAAGAGTACGCAGAGAAGTGGTTAGGGGGTAGGGGTTAGGGGCTAGGTGTCAGGAGTTAGTGAAGTAGCTAGTAGCTTGTTGATGCACTAGCAAACTACGAGCGCAGGAAGCGCGAGTCAGCCATGAGCTTGCGAAGCAATCGCGTATTGAAAATGCAGGAGCATTTTCAGGCGCAAAATAAATATTCCATCTAATCTTGACTAAATTAGTAGGGATTTGGTAAACTATCCTTGAAATGTGATGCGTTTTGTACCATATAGAGCGTGTAAACAAGGAGAAACCTCATGTCAGGGAATAACGTTTTGGCTTTTGAAGCATCAGGCACTATGCCAATTTATCTTGATTATCAATCGACTACACCAGTTGACCCGCGTGTGACCGAGGCGATGTTGCCATGGTTCACCACGAAGTTTGGTAATCCACATTCTCGCAGCCATGCTTATGGTTGGGAAGCGGAGGAAGCATGTGAAGTGGCGCGCCGCAATGTCGCAAAACTCATTGGTGCGTCTGAGAAGGAAGTTATTTTCACCTCAGGTGCAACAGAATCTAACAACCTTGCCATTAAAGGTGTTGCGCGATTCTATGCGGATAAAAAGAAACATATCATCACCACCAAGACAGAGCATAAATGTGTGCTAGATTCATGCCGTCATCTTGAAAAAGAGGGTTTTGAAATCAGCTATCTTGATGTGGATGAAGATGGTTTGCTATCGCTCGATACGCTCAAAGCAGCGCTTCGCGAAGATACGTTGTTAGTGTCCGTGATGGTGATTAATAACGAAATTGGTACGATTCAGCCGATTAAAGAAATTGGTGCGATCTGTCGCGAAAATGGAACCTTCTTCCATTGCGATGCTGCGCAAGCATTTGGCAAAATGCCACTTGATGTTGATGAGATGAATATCGACTTGATGAGTATCTCAGGTCATAAAATTTATGCACCGCAAGGTATTGGTGCACTGTATGTGCGTCGTCGTCCTCGTGTGCGTTTGGATGCTATCATCACAGGTGGTGGACAGGAGCGCGGTATGCGTTCAGGCACGCTGCCAACGGGTATTGTGGTTGGTTTGGGAGAAGCTGCGAAAATTGCACTGGAAGACATGGAAAAAGATCGTGAGCATGTGCAACGCTTGGCTGATAAATTCACAGCCGAAATTTTGGACGGTATTCCTGATGTATTCCTTAATGGGCATCTTGAAAAACGCTGGCCGGGTAACATCAATTTGAGCTTTGCCTATATTGAGGGCGAATCTATGATTATGGCGATTAAAGAACTCGCTGTATCTTCTGGTTCGGCATGCACCTCAGCATCACTTGAGCCGTCCTACGTATTGCGCTCTATTGGTGTCGGTGAAGATTTGGCACATACCTCAATCCGCTTCGGTATTGGACGTTTCACCACAGACGCCGAAATTGATCGCGCGATTGAAGTGGTAAAAGGATCAATCGATAAACTACGTGCGATGAGCCCATTATGGGAAATGGCGCAAGATGGTATTGATATTAGTAAAATTGAGTGGGCTGCCCACTAACTTAACCTACAGGAGAATTAAAGATGGCATATAGTGAAGAAGTAATGGACCATTATGACAATCCGCGCAATGTGGGTTCGTTTGATAAAGATGAAGACGGAATCGGTACTGGTTTGGTCGGCGCACCTGCATGTGGTGACGTGATGAAATTGCAAATCAAAGTGAATGAAGCTGGTGTCATTGAAGATGCGCGCTTTAAAACATTCGGTTGTGGTTCAGCAATTGCATCAAGCTCGCTTGTGTCTGAGTGGGTGAAGGGCAAGTCTATCGACGAAGCTGCTACCATTAAAAACACGCAGATCGCGCAAGAGCTGGCACTTCCTCCAGTGAAAATTCACTGTTCAGTGTTGGCAGAAGATGCTGTGAAAGCGGCTATCGAAGATTATCGTGAACATGCTAAAGCAGGACAAGCAAAGGCGTCGTAAAATGCCAGCAGCTATTTCCATATCCGAAAATGCAGCAATTCAGGTGAAAGCCTTGCTTGCTGCGCGCGACAAGCCTTCTGAAGGGGTGCGTGTGGGTATTCGTACGCGCGGTTGCAACGGCATGTCATACACTATCGAATATGCTGATGATGTGTCAGAGTTTGATGAAGTGGTGGAAGATAAGGGCGTTAAAGTGCTCATTGACCCTAAGGCAATCATGTTTCTTATTGGCACCGAGATGGATTACGAAGAAGACAAATTCAAAAGCGGTTTTACGTTCGTAAACCCGAATGAAAAAGGGCGTTGCGGTTGCGGCGAGTCATTCAGTGTCTAATTATTTTGACCTTCTTGGTCTCCCAAAGCAATTCGAGCTAGATGAAAAGCAGTTACGCGATGTGTATCTAAAAATGCAGCGTATCTGCCACCCCGACCAATTGGCGAATAAGGGTGCGGCAGACCGCATGGCGGCGATGCAAACATCAGCTGATATGAATCAGGCATATCTTACGCTTAAAGATCCTCTCAAACGTGCGGAGTATCTGTTGTTGCTTGATGATGTGAAAGTCGGAAGCGAGCAGGGCGCATTGAAGCCTTCGCAAATGTTGCTGATGGAGTCGATGGAATTGCGTGAAGCGCTGATGGAAACGGATGATGCCGAGGGACTGGCTAAACTTTCCACTCAAGCCGCAGAGAATCTGTTGAATTATCAAACAAGTTTTGCGGAAAATTACGCCCAAAAACACGTGACAAAAGCGGCTGAGGCGGCTATAGGATGGCGGTTGACGGCGAAGTTCGCCTCTGAGATAAACGCGAAGCAAAAATCGGTGATGGCATGAGCAATTTACTTCAAATTCACGAACCTGGACACACACCTGACCCGCATGAAAATGCTGTGGCGGTGGGGATTGATCTTGGTACAACCCATTCGGTGATTGCGTGCATCAAGAATGGTGAGCCACTTGCGATTGAAAATCGTGATGGAGAGTCCATTATTCCATCAATCGTGGCAGAAGGTGACGAGCGTATTGCATCGATTAAACGTCTGATGGGTATCACGGCCAAAGAAGCTGAGAATGTTGCACCACAACTCACAGAACTGCTGACAAATAAAGGTGAAGACGAGCTTCCGCGTTTAAAATGGCAAGGCAAAACCATCACGCCAATCGAGCTCTCCGCAAAGATTTTAGCATCGCTTAAGGCAATGGCTGAAGAGCGCTTGGGCAAAGATGTGAATCAAGCCGTGATTACTGTGCCTGCCTATTTTGATGATGCTGCACGAATAGCCACAAAAGATGCGGCAACGCTGGCAGGGTTTGACGTGTTGCGCCTTATCAATGAGCCGACCGCCGCTGCATTCGCCTATGGTTTGGAGCATCAGGCTGAGGGCACCTACGCGATTTATGATTTTGGTGGCGGTACGTTTGATGTCTCGTTGCTAAACTTAGAACAAGGCGTATTTCAAGTGCTGGCGACAGGTGGGGACACCGCGCTGGGTGGCGATGATGTTGACCACCTGATTGCTGAGGCTGCGGGTTTAGAATTGAATGCTGATAACCTCATGACTGCACGTCGCGCGAAAGAAGCGCTTTCATCTGATGATGCTGTCGAGATAGAAAATATCACTCTCACCAAAGAAAAGCTCGCAGAGCTAGTGGCGCCACTCTTGGAGCGCACCCTCAAAATTTGTGACCAAGTATTTGAAGATGCTGAAGTGCATCGCACAGCCATTAAAGGTGTGGTGTTGGTGGGCGGTTCAACCCGACTCGAAGCACTGCAAAAAACGGTTGCGCAATATTTCGGACAACCACCGCTCAAAAATGTTGACCCCGATAGAGTGGTTGCATTTGGTGCGGCTGCGCAGGCGGAGCAACTGACACAAGGTGGTGATAATTTGCTGCTTGATGTCACGCCTCTCTCGCTCGGTTTGGAGACAATGGGTGGCATCGTAGAAAAAGTCATTTGGCGCAATACGCCGACGCCAACCATGATGGCGCAAGAATTCACGACCTATCAGGATGGTCAAACGGCGATGGATGTTCATGTATTGCAAGGTGAACGTGAGATGGTGGCGGATTGTCGTTCGCTGGGGCGCTTCACATTGCGAGGTATTCCTCCAATGACGGCGGGCTCTGCGCGTATCACCATAACATTCGGCATTGATGCGGATGGCTTGCTCACCGTCGCCGCCGAGGAAACTACCACAGGCACAAAGCAGCAAATCGAGGTAAAGCCAAGCTATGGCTTGCCGCTCGAAGAAATGGAGCAGATGCTTCGTGATTCGATGGTGAATGCTGAGGGTGATATTATGGAACGATTACTCCGCGAAGCCCGCGTTGAGGCTGACCGCACATTGCTAGAAATTAAATCTGCCATGGCAGAAGATGCAGGCTTGCTAACGGTTGAAGAATCCACCGCAATTATCCGCGAGATGGATGCCGTTTCTGCCGCCATGCTAGGTGAAGACCGTGATATGATAGACATGCGCCATCAACAATTACAGCATGTGATTGGTCCTTTTGCGCAAAAACGCATGGACAAAGCAATATCGGCTGCGCTTGAAGGACAGTCGGTTGATGCGCTTTAATGCGCTGTTGTCATAATGCTGTAACATAAGGCTGCTATGAAGGCAGCATGATACAAAAACTTAATGAAAAATATGCGGCTCTCAAAGCCCTCTCTTTCGGAAATCGTAGTGACGATGAGATAGACAAAGCGCTTGAGCGTCCGACAATGCCCGATGATGCGGTAGAAAGAGATGTGCTTTGGGCAAACCTTGAGCCTGGGTTTGTTCAAGATGCAGAAGCTATCACGTCGAGTGCGAATTATAAACGCTTGGCGCATATGGGGCAGTTGGCTCCATCATTCTCACATGCCTTTCAAACCCGTATGACGCATACCACGCATGTGGCGCGAGTGGCGCAAAAGATGTGTAAGGCAATGCATCTTGATAGTGACAGCATCGAGTTGGCGCAAGCGATTGCCTGTGCCCATGATATTGGTCATGCCCCTTTTTCACATGAAGCAGAAGAATTGTTTAATGAGATCTTAGGTGAAGGCAATAAATGGGATCATGATTATTATGGCATGCGTGTGTTGACGGATCGCGCGCAAGGTATGCTTCGATCAGATGGTTTGCCTCTGACTACGGCGACCTTAGAAGGTACCCTCAAGCGCTATCGTTGCTTTACGGGTGATGATGAAAAATTAGATACCTATCACGCACCCATTAAAGATGTGCCACGTACCATTCAAAGTTTGGAAGATGAAGGGCAGTATTTCCATTTGAAAGAATGGAGTCCGATTGAAGGGCAGATTGTATCGATTTCTGATTGGATAGCAGGCACATGCTCTGACATGCGCGATTTGCTGTTATGGGAATTGGAAGGCGCCAAGGGCGATATGTCGGTCTTTCACCAACGTGCAAAAAAGATTTTGGCAGACTTTCCTATTGCGCCAGAGCGGTGGCCACAGGTGCAAACGTTGATTTCTGAAGAAGATAAGGGAAACCCTGATCAGCAAACAAAAGCTGTTCGCCTATTGGCAAAAATAGTTGAGAAAGAGCTGATGACTGATGTACTGGATACAACCCTTGCACATTATGAAGCGCATAAGAGTGAAATTGAAAACGCAGAAGATGTTCGTAAACTAGAAGATCCGCTGGTCAGTTTTTCACCAGAACTGATGGAAAAAATGCTGGAGTTGAAAGAGAGTCATCAAGAGGCTCTCTATCCTAAAATTCTTCAACAACACCTTAATACGAAAGACTTGATGCAAGCATTTTTTGAATTGGCGGAGGTATCTTTTCAGGGTGAAGAAAAGCTTGAAGTGGCGGATGACTGGATGCAGCTTTATAATGGTATTCAGCAGTCGGATATGGAAGACAATAGCAAGGAAACTATCCAAAAATATTTGGTGATTGATTATATTACCTCAAATTTCACCGACCAAGATGTGATGTATTTACTCAAAACGCATGCGCCTGAAAAATATGATCTACTTACGCAGGATATTTTAGAGGCGGCTTATCCTCAACAGCCTGCGCCATCCTCTGCGTTTTGGGCCCAGTTTGCTGATATTGCAGGTAGAGCGGGGAATAAGGTGGGTAAGATAATATCGTAGTTGACGTTGAGGCGCATTAACGCTAAATTCCACCCAATCAATTCGGGAAGGAATACTATGCCTAATATTACATTTTTATTGAGTGACGGAACTGAAAAAATGGTCGATGCACCGCTCGGCATTTCATTGCTCGAAGTGGCACATAAAAACGAGATTCCACTTGAGGGAGCGTGCGAAGGTTCACTTGCTTGCTCTACTTGTCATGTTGTGGTGGATGAGTCCTACTTTGATGGGCTTCCTGAAGCAACCGAAGATGAGGAAGATATGCTTGACCTTGCC
>CALJMC010000095.1 GCA_937982385.1 uncultured Rickettsiales bacterium
AAATATTCTTTCAACAGGCATTATGTTGATGTTCTTCGCTTTGGCGCTTGGGCTCATTGTGATGATTGTGTTCTTTGAGCGTGCTGCGCGTCGTATTTTGGTGCAGTATCCTAAACGCCAAGTTGGCAATAAAATGTTCCAAGGCGACAAAACGCATCTGCCATTGAAGCTGAATACTGCGGGTGTGATTCCTCCGATTTTTGCGAGTTCTATTTTGCTCTTCCCGCTGACTATGGCAGGCTTCAATAGTAGTGATGCGCCTGAATGGCTTACGATTGTGACGAGTTATCTCGCACATGGTCAGCCGCTCTATATCATGCTTTATGTCTCTATCATTGTGTTCTTCTGTTTCTTCTATACGGCAGTGGTATTTAATCCTGATGAGACAGCTGAGAATCTCAAGAAAAATGGTGGATTCGTTGCGGGTATTCGCCCGGGTAAAAATACGTCCGAATATCTTGATAAAGTGCTGACGCGTTTGACCGTTGTTGGGGCTGCCTATCTCGCGATTGTCTGTACGGTGCCAGAATTGCTGATTGCAAAATATTCAATTCCGCTCTACCTTGGTGGAACAAGTCTCCTTATTATCGTGAATGTAATTCTCGATTTTGTGCAGCAGGTGCAATCACATCTTTTTGCGCATCAATATGAAGGCTTGATCAAGAAGTCACGACTCGGTGGCAAGAAATAATTCTTTAGCGGAGATACGCGCATGAAACTGATTCTTCTCGGTGCGCCCGGTTCGGGCAAAGGTACGCAAGCATCCATGCTCGCACGTGCGCTTGATATCGTGCAGCTCTCCACAGGTGATATGTTGCGCGCAGCCGTTAAGTCTGGTTCGCCTATGGGCAACTCACTTCAAGAGACAATGTCTGCAGGCCAGCTCGTTGCTGATGAAACCATCGTTGCACTTATTAAAAACCGTATTAAAGAAGCCGATTGCGTTAATGGATTTATCCTCGATGGATTTCCGCGTACTGTCGGACAAGCTGAAGCACTCGATGTGATGCTCACAGAGGAAGGCACCAATTTGGATGCTGTGATTGAACTCAAAGTGGATGATTCTATTTTGGTCGAACGCATATCTGGGCGTTATTCATGCAGTGGATGTGGTGAGGGCTATCATGATTCCTTCAAGAAGCCTGCAAAAGATGGTGCATGTGATCAATGTGGTGGCACCGACTTCACTCGTCGTGCAGATGACAATGCCGAGACCGTTGCTAAGCGCCTAGAGTCATATCACGCGCAAACCGCGCCACTTCTCCCATATTACGACAAGCAAGGCACCCTCTCATCTGTAGACGGCATGGCCGCCATGGATGATGTGCAGAAGCAGATTAGAGATATTCTCTAGCAGTTAGTGCTGACGATTAAAATCGTTAACGGCAGATTTTGTTTTCTATTATTACGCTTCCGCCACCCGTGTTTTCAACATTTCTACATTCTTTAGGCACCTGTCCCTGAATGCTCTCAGGTAATGTCGGGATTTCTATCTCGGGAAATCTTTGGCCCGGTGTGGGCTGTGGTTGTTCAAGTGATTTTTTGAGCTCTGATAAGTCTAAATCATCTGACATTTTTTTATCCTTGTTTGTTATTTAATGACTGATTAGAGCATTATGCCATATTTTGTGGTGTTTAGGTGTTAAGGTTTTGTGACATTGTTTATGAATGTGTACGGAAGTTTTTATTCTGCTTGTCACTAATATGGAATAAAGAAATGCGACCAGAGCCTTAGCGAAGTGGAGATGTTGGCTTGCCGACAACACCGAGTAAGCCTTGAGCCCGCGACACGAAAGTGCAGCGCAAGCCAACCGGCCGCGTAGTGCGGAAGACAGTATGTCTGGAGTCAGCGTAAAATAACACAACAATCCTATTGACAACTAACCAAACACGCGTATTATGCCGTCTCTTTTGCGCTAAGTTTTGGCGTGAAAGTATGGTTTTCGTGCTGACATCTGACGTAAAAATCGATATTTGCACAAACTAGGTTGAGCGAAAACAAACAAATGAGGTAACTACATGGCACGTATTGCTGGTGTAAACATCCCAACAGGTAAGCGTCTTGAAGTGGCCCTTACTTATATTCATGGGATAGGATTGACTAAATCACGCGAGATTTTGGCGAAGACTGGGATGTCTGCGATCAAACGTGTGAATGAGTTAAATGAAGCAGAAATTATCAAGCTACGCGAAACAATTGATGCCGACTACATGGTAGAGGGTGACCTTCGCCGTGAAGTGGCTATGAATATCAAACGTCTGATGGATCTCGGTTGTTACCGTGGTGTACGCCATCGTCGTCGTTTGCCTGTTCGTGGTCAGCGCACGCACACCAATGCTCGTACTCGTAAGGGTAAAGCGGTGGCGATTGCTGGTAAAAAGAAATAAGTAGTAGGAGCTTGAATCATGGCTAAAGAACAAAAAGTTAAAAAGCGCGAGAAGAAGAATATCGCTATCGGTATTGCTCATGTGAATGCGAGTTTTAACAATACAATTATTACCATTACAGATGCTAACGGAAACGCAGTAGCATGGTCATCCTCAGGGATTCATGGTTTTAAGGGTTCGCGTAAAGCGACACCTTATGCAGCGCAAATCGTTGCGGAAGATGCTGGACGCAAAGCGCAAGAGCATGGCATGAAAACGCTTGAAGTACGTGTAAAGGGCCCTGGCTCTGGACGTGAATCAGCATTGCGTGCGTTGCAAGCAGTTGGTTTTACAATCACGTCGATTCGTGATGTGACCCCTGTGCCGCATAATGGCTGCCGCCC
>CALJMC010000096.1 GCA_937982385.1 uncultured Rickettsiales bacterium
GACATCACGCTGGCAATCATCGGTAAGCTCGGTACTGCAGGTGGTACAGGCTACGTGATTGAATATGCTGGTGACACCATCAAGAATCTTTCGATGGAAGGTCGCATGACGGTCTGTAACATGTCAATTGAGGCAGGTGCGCGCGCAGGGCTTATCGCTCCTGATGAAACTACATTTGAATATATCAAAGGTCGTCCGATGGCTCCGAAAGGTGCTGAGTGGGATAAGGCTGAGGCATATTGGAAAAGCTTCACCACTGATGCAGATGCAGAATATGACGCAGTGATTGAGCTGAATGCAGCCGACATCGCACCGCAAGTGACATGGGGCACTAGCCCGCAAGATGTACTTCCTATTACAGCGAATGTTCCAAACCCAGCCGATTTTGAGGGTGCAAATCGTCAGAAGGGTGTGCAACGTTCACTCGATTATATGGGGCTCACCGCAGGTACACCGCTCGCAGAAGTACAGATTGATAAAGTATTTATCGGTTCATGCACCAACGGACGTATTGAAGATTTCCGCGCAGCTGCCGCCATCGCTAAGGGGCGTAAAATCGCAAGCAACATCAAGCTCGCCATGGTCGTGCCGGGTTCAGGCTTGGTAAAAGAGCAAGCCGAAGCAGAAGGGCTACACACCGTATTCTTGGATGCAGGCTTCGAATGGCGCGAGCCAGGATGCTCCATGTGCCTAGCCATGAACGCCGATAAACTTGAGCCAGAGGAGCGTTGCGCCTCCACCTCAAATCGTAACTTTGAAGGTCGTCAAGGACGTGGTGGACGTACGCATCTAGTGTCACCAGCAATGGCAGCAGCCGCAGCCATCACAGGTACACTCACAGACGTTCGTAATATTGATTCAGCCGAAAAAATGGCTAGCTAGGGAGAAAAACAATGGAAAAATTCGAAACACTCACAGGCATCGCCGCACCGCTTCCGATTCAAAATGTCGACACCGATATGATTATCCCGAAGCAGTTTCTCAAAACTATCAAACGCACAGGGCTGTCTGAGGGATTGTTCTATGAAATGCGTTTCGAGGTGGATGGCACCCGCGTTGATGATTTCGTGCTGCATGTTGGGCCCTATACAGAAGCGAAAATACTCGTATCAGGTGAGAATTTCGGGTGTGGTTCATCACGCGAGCATGCGCCGTGGGCATTGCTCGACTTCGGCATACGCTGCGTGATTGCACCAAGCTTCGCCGACATCTTCTATAATAACTGTTTCAAGAACGGTATTTTGCCGATTCGTCTACCACAAGACGAAGTGGACATCGTGATGGAACAAGCTGCCAACGGTCAAGAGCTTACCATCAACCTAGAAGAACAGCATATCGAGATGGAACACTCCCCCGCCATCAACTTCGAAGTAGAATCCTTCCGTAAACATTGCCTCATCAACGGACTAGATGACATCGGACTAACCATGCAAAAAACCGATGCGATTGATGAATTCGAAGCTGGTAATCGTGATGCTACGCCTTGGTTGTATGCTGGTTGGTAATGCTGTTTTCGTAATTGTTTAAATAAATACAAAAAACCCTCATCGCAACTTAATTGTGATGGGGGTTTTAAAAATGTCTAATTTTTTGCGCTACTAAGCACTAGCCGATATAGCTGATTCTACTAGATTGTCTACGTTTGCACTTGCTGTGTAGGCATCAATCGCTTGGGTGATGGCGTCAGAGACAGGTCTTGAGCTATCTTCATCTTCCTCGGCATCTTCTTCAGCGCCTGCCAACAATTCTGATATGCTTATGACACCATCTTCATTGGTATCTAGCTCGTCAAAAAGTTCAGCACTTGGCGGCGGAGGAGGTGGCGGAGGTCTGTCACCTTTTACTTCAGCAGATTCATCAGAACTTCCACTGCCTTTAAGCTCTTCAGCTGTAAGTTCACCTTTGTTTTCGGTGTCTAGGCTTTCAAACTTAGCAATTGCTTGTTCTTCGCTCGCGAAGCCAGGGCGACCTGCCACAAATTCTTCTTTGCTCACTGTGCCGCTTTGATCAGCATCGAGCTTGGCAAAAATTTCTTCAGCAGATGGGCGTCCGCCACCCGGAGGTGGACCGCTTTGTGCTGATTCTGATTGTGTGAGTTCTAACAATGATGACAAGGTGGTGCTTGAGAGGCTGCTGCCAAGGTCTGACATGCTTGCTGCGGGGCGGTTATCTTCCATCCCTTTAGAAAGCTGAGCTTCGGTAACGCTACCTGTTTTGTTGGAATCGAGAGTGTCAAAGAGCTCTTGCGCTTGTGATTCGGTGGCACCTGTTGGGCGTCCATTAACGAATTCTTCTTTAGAGACTTTGCCGTTAGAATTGGCATCCATTCTACTAAATTGGCTTTGAGCTGCCGCCATACTTGATGCGATATTCATTCGTAATTAATCCTACGTGGCTTATTTATTAAGCACCCATATTATCACATGGCAGGGTTTAGGAACAGGTAAAATGAGAATAAATATTACATTCCGGTAATGTTGGGGCGCTGCTATGCGCAAATACATCGTATTTCCTCTTGCATAAAGAGGGTGGCCTCTGTAGTAGTTAATAAAAATTAATAATTATGGAAGTAAATATGTCTTTCACTCGTTTTATAGATACTCAAAGCCCTATTGCGAAATATCTTGCGATGGCAGCGGTGGTGATAATGTTTCTGGCGGTGGTGAAGTTCGTCACGTCTGAGCCCGTCATTGAGACGCGCATAGTGAAGATTAATGGCAAGGCATATCACTATCAAATTCGTGAGGGCGAGGAGCAAGACACCCTGACCCATATGGTTAACACGTATAGTAATATGTTTGTTGCGAATAAAATGAATCAACACTGCAACTATCTCACGCTGCGTGATACCAATGAGCTGGATGCTAACACTGTCTCTTTTGGTGATGTTGTGGATGATATGACGCAAAGCCACGAACAGTTCAAACAGCATATTGTGGAGATCAGATTCAAATCACTGAATGCGCGCTATGAATGTGACGCTATGGGGCGCGCTACCGTAGAGTATTATACCCACGCATCCCGCGCGATAGCGCTCGGGCTAAATATGGTGAAGTAGGAGCATGTTTTCAGCACGATAGCCCGTAACAGCATAATGAAAAAATGGTGCACCTAAACTGTTCAGCTTCGAACGGTTTTGACGAGTTATTTGATACGCTAGACGATTGGGAAGAGCAACTAAAATATACTCCTATTGATGTCACGAAATTTCATGAGGAGCCAAGCCTATGAGTGGTTCTTCAATTCAAAGTGATATCTCTCTCAAGAGTAAATTCGCTGCGTCCTCTTGCATTCCTGAGAAACAGAAAAGTAACAAGAAACGCCCTGCTCCCTTATCCATACGTTTAACAGATGATGAGCGAGAGCGATTGGAAGAGATGGCTGCTGGTCAAGCTCTGAGTAGCTATATCAAAACAGTTCTTTTTAATGGTGAAACCGTGCAGCGTGGAAAACGCGGTGCGCAGACTATTAAGGACTATCAAAAGCTAGCCTTTGCACTAGGGCTTTTGGGAAAGCTCGGCACGTTCGCGACATTGAATAATCTGCTGGATGCATCGCAGGAACAGCGCGTTGATATGGATTCAGAAATGCGTGATGAAGTATTAAAGGCTTGCCAAAACATTCGTGTGATCCGCTGTAATTTGATCGCTGCCCTTGGCGTAAAAGTGGAGTAACAAGCATGATTTTGGTAGGTAATCAACGCGGTAATGGCAAAAACTTAGCCCTCCATTTGCTCAAGGATGACAATGAGCGGGTGGAGGTGCATGAGCTGCGTGGGTTTTGCTCAGATAATCTGGTGAGTGCTTTTAATGAAAGCTACGCCATGAGCCGTGCTACTAAATGTAAGCAACATTTATTCTCGCTTTCTCTTAGTCCTCCGAAAGATGCGGATGTGAGCAATGATGATTTTGAGAATGCCATTGGTCAAGTTGAAGAGCGGCTTGGGCTTACTGGGCAGCCACGCGCTATCGTCTTTCACGAAAAGGAAGGACGCAGACATTGCCATGCGGTGTGGTCGCGTATTGATACGGAAGAGATGAAAGCTATCCAACTGTCATTTTCGAAAAAGAAAATGCAGGAAGTCTCGCGCGATCTTTATTTGGAGCATGGCTGGAAAATGCCGCGCGGGTTGGTAAATAGCAAAGAGCGTGATCCACTTAATTTTACGCTAGCCGAATGGCAACAGTCTAAACGCGCAGGCAAAGATGCCAAAGTCATCAAAGCTGATTTTCAAGATGCATGGGCGATATCAGATTCTAAAGCAGCCTTCACGCATGCGCTGGCAGAGCGTGGCTATAAGCTGGCGCGTGGCGATAGACGCGGCTTTGTCGCAGTAGATCATAAGGGAGAGGTTTATCCTGTATCACGTTGGGCAAATATCAAAACCAAGCAAGTGAAAGAGCGTTTGGGTGATCTTGATGCAATGCCAACGGTTTCTGAAACCAAACAACAATTTGCACAAGAGATGCTGCACAAGATGGAAGAGTTCCAGCAGCAAGTTGAGCACGAGAAGCAAGAAAAGATGCACGAAGCAGCAAATCAGAAACAACATATTATGGCTGAGCAGAAAGCCAAACGTGATGCGCTCTCACATGCTTTAAAATTGCGTCAGCTTGAAGAAGCGCAAGAAAGACTGTTACGGCTCCGCAAAGGTTTACGCGGACTATTAGATCGTATTACAGGAGAACACAAACGCACGTTAGAAAGAAACGAGTTAGAGAGACAAAACTCTCTAGCGCGAGATAAGCAAAGCAAAAAAGAGTTGGTAACAAATCAGCTTGCAGAGCGTGAGCAGTTCATCGCAAAACGCCAAGAGCAGCAGCAACATTATACCGAACAGAAAAAAGAACTGAATCAGGACGCTAAACAATTTGAGGCAATGAAAGATGATGCGGGTAATAAAAATAGTCGTGATAACTTCATTAAAAAGAGACGCGCGGCAAGCCATGATGCTCAACCGCGCGGACCAACTTTGGAACATTAGCGGTTACGAAAGCAAACGCTAAAACAATGACATTTGTGCATTGTTTGGGTCAGCGATTCCAAATACAATTCGTGCCATTTGAATTGTTTCCTTTCCCTCGAAAATTGGCTTGTTCGTAGTGTTAAATGAGATGTTCCAACTAGCCCAGATTTTGAGTCCTGCTCCCTGATATGAAACGCTAACAGTATCACGGCAACCACTGCCGCCAGCAATTCCCAATTCATATTTGAGTGCTTTCGTTAATTGTTCATCTGTTAGTCCATGTTCGGCACGCTCTTTCCAACGTTTCTTTGCATTCGTGAAGCTATGAGTTGCGCGAAGAAATGCAGCCTTTTTATCTGCATCGGTTAATATGCGTTTCATCTGCAATCCCTCCTACGCCATGCGGTAGATGTAATTGGTGCCATTCAAACGGATTTCGCTGTAATCTATACCTAAGTCACGGGCGATAGCGTCATAATCCAAATAGAAGCGAATGCTCTCAGCTATTTCACCGAATAAACCCTCTTCAACGAATTGCTCTGCAAGTTCTTTGAGGCTGTCTAATTCATATAGGTCAATGTCGAAGTCATCGGGGTCATCCGTTGCAGGGTCAAAGCTATAATGTGCTTCGCCAACGGCTATGATTACTTTGATTTTCTGATCATCATCCCAATCTTCGCAAGCGGTAAAGTAGTCGCCAAAATTTCCTTGGTGTACGCTGAGCGCTTTAAAGAGGCTGCAATCTAACTCATCTCCATCAATGAACTGGATTTCATATTCTTCCACTTCATCGCCATAGTCATTGCGATTTGCATGAGCTTTATTTTGGTATTCCTCAACGCTCTCAAAGTAAAAGCCGCTTGCTGAAATATCATAAGGCTGTGCATGTAATTGTGTCATGTTTCTGATTCCTATTTACTCGGTTTACAGAGCAACGCTTTTTGCGTCGCATCTGAAACCTTGCCTCGTGGCGAACAGGCGGTGTGCAAACGGAAAGGAAAATCGACAAGGTTGGTGCGGGCGCAAGTTTACTGAGCCTCGGTCTTGTCTATTTTTCATGAAGTACGCTGAGGGCGCAGCCCTAAGTCTAATCTCACGTTAACTCACATTCAGAAATCCAATATTATCGGGTATTTACGGATATGTTTTTGGATAGCACATTGTAAACTTCTTGATTTATGGATATTTATGGGTATATTTACGGGTATGCCTATACACACAACATCGCTAGAAATCACCCCCGAAATCCTTTCGCTCATTGCGGAGTTGGATGAGTTTAAGGGTGCATGGAGAGCGTTAGGCACACTCGCCCCCGAACGCCTTTCTGCTTTGCGTCATGTGGCTACTATTGAAAGCATTGGCTCGTCCACTCGTATTGAAGGCAGTAAGCTTTCAGATAAAGAAATAGCCG
>CALJMC010000097.1 GCA_937982385.1 uncultured Rickettsiales bacterium
ATGCATGATTTGGCACCGCATATCACAAAACTCCTGTCGCATTTGCCACCAATGCAGGCAGCAAACAATGCGAACGCCATCTATGAAGCGCTGGCACCACATATGAAAACCACCGCGCATGATGAAACGATTTTTGTCAAAAACATGGAGGAACGCTCTGTTGAGGCAACGGGCATCCCCGCCCACATCATAAAATCGCAGCTCCAACCTGAAAGCTTACAAAACCGTAATATGTAGTTTCTTGCAAAACGGTACATATTTACTTATAACAATGGCACTTCATTGTTCATTTATTTTACGGAGCTATTCTTATGACTGCTATTACCCTTCCTGACCTACCTTATGCCAAAGATGCGCTAGAGCCGCATATTTCAGCTAATACATTCGATTATCACCATGGCAAACACCATAATGCCTATGTTGTGAACCTCAATAAGCTTATCGAAGGCACCGAGCTTGAAGGCAAGCCGCTTGAAGAAATCATCAAACTATCTGCTAAAGATTCTAGCAAAGCGGGCATTTTCAACAATGCAGCGCAAGTATGGAATCATACATTCTATTGGCATTCAATGGCGCCAAATGGTGGCGGCAAGCCTAGCGGTGCGCTCGCGGATAAAATTGATGCAGATTTCGGCAGCTTCGACAAGTTCGTTGAAGAATTCAAAACTGCTGGCGCCACACAGTTCGGCTCAGGCTGGGCATGGTTGGTGCTGGATGGCAGCACGCTGAAAGTCATTAAAACACCAAATGCTGAGACAGCCGTTACCAAAGGCTTGCTACCGCTTTTGACGATGGATGTGTGGGAACATGCTTACTATCTCGATTTCCAAAATCGTCGTCCTGATTATATCAGCACATTCCTAGAATCACTCGTGAACTGGGATTTTGCAGCAGAAAACTTTGACCGCGCAGCTGCACTCGCGGCATAGTTAGACCCTAATTAGAAAAATCCTCGTCTTCATGCGAAGTCGGGGATTTTTTTGTGACCTAATCGTAGCAGGCGCAATTATACGAGTATTATGGCTGCCATGACGCGGCGCCCCTCACCTATGAGCACATTGTAAGTACGGCAGGCAGCACCTGTGTCCATACAGTCAATCGACAGGTTATATTTGCGACCCATTTCACGAAGCTTGGGATGCATGAACTCTTGGCGCTCACCTGAGCCAATGATAAGGATATCCATCTCTTTGGCTTTTTCGCACAACTCTTTCATTGAATTTTCGTTCAACTCACTGAAGTCAGTCATTGCCCAGTCAGCCAACCCTTCTTCCTGCAAAATAACAGAGGTTCTTTTCTCTAAGCCTGAGATGATAAAACTACCCGCACCATAGCGATTAACAATAGGTGTACCCTTTGCAACAGGTGGCATGACATCCATCATAACTTTTTCCTTTTATAGTCACTTTAATAAGAGTCAGAACACAGATTACTATATGACTGTTCATTAAATAGGGATAATTGTCGGGCGCTTCTTTTTCGCCCATACCGCCACCATCAAACGTGTCAACAAGATAGCACTAAACATCGATGCCAAGATACCAATAGAGAGCGTCACCGCGAACCCTTTGATGGTTCCTGTACCAAAGATGTAGAGCACAGTAGCTGCAATCAATGTGGTGATGTTGGAATCGACAATCGTACCGAATGCCGCACGGAACCCTTCATCAAGTGCCGCCATAGCATTGCGCCCTCGCGCCACCTCTTCGCGTATGCGTTCAAAAATGAGGACATTCGCATCAACCGCCATACCCAGCGTCAACACAATCCCTGCAATTCCTGGAAGCGTAAGCGTCGCTTGGAAGAATGACAGACAGCCGAGCAAGATAAGCATGTTAATGGCCAGCGCGATATTGGAGAACATGCCAAACAAGCCATAAGAGAGGACCATAAACACCATCACGAGCGCAATCGAAATTGCCGCCGCGGCTTTTCCTGCCGCAATAGAATCAGCACCTAAACTTGGCCCTACGCTGCGCTCTTCCACAATCTCCATTGGCGCGGGTAACGCACCAGCACGCAAGAGCAACGCTAAATTTGCAGCAGTTTCTGCCGTAAAGCCACCCTCAATAATTCCACGACCATCAAGCAATGGTACACGCATTGTCGGCGCGGTAATCACCTTTCCATCCAGCACCACGGCGAAACGCTTTCCTACATTGACGGTGGTAATTTTAGCAAATTTACGCGCACCGAGCGTATTAAATGCGAAACTCACAACCGGGTCACCCGCCTCACCAAACGTCATTGACGCATTGGTAAGCAACTCGCCACTCAGCTCAACCTTACTAAAGATAGCATAGTGGCTTGGCATGCCGTACGCGCTCTCGCTCTCACGTTCAGCCGCAGGAATAAGCTCTGTACCTGGCGGTATTGACGCGCCCCCAATAGCGAGAGGGTTCACCTTCTCGTTCACCAAATGGAATGACATTTTTGCCGTTTTACCAAGAATATCTTTCAACATTTCCGGATTTTCAAGCCCAGGCACCTGCACCAACACACGGCTTTCACCCTGACGCTGAATCGTCGGCTCACGCAACCCTGTCTCATTAATACGGCGTCCGATAATCTCAATCGATTGCGACAACACCTCACCTTTTTTCTTACGTATCGTCTGGTCATTAAACGTTACGCGAATAATATCACCATCTTCCGTAAACTCGAGCCCCTCTTCAATGTTACGCAACAGCGCATACATCGAGAAATCTTCAGGTGTTTTTTCACGCAGCAACGTAAAGATCACACTATCACCTTGCACACGCACTTTACTATAGCCTGCTTTCGCATCACGAAGTGCCGCACGCACGCCGCTGCGTAAATTCACATATTGCTCTTTAAGGTAACTATCAAAATCAACCTCTAACAACAACTGAGAGCCACCGCGCAAATCAAGCCCTAAATTAACAGGCTGACCAATCATGCCCTGGGGCGCAGAAGCACGCTGCTCTTCGGACAAAAAGTTGGGGAATGCGAGCCATATAAACAACAAACATAGCGCAATGATAAATGAAATTTTGAAACGTGAAAAATCGAGCATGGAATACCTTATAATAAATCGATAAGAATAGAACGGATTGAATTTATGATTATGCTAGGCGCTCAAGGCGACGTGTATTTTAACTACACAAGACGCAGAGCAACGACGCATAAGCGTGAAGTCAATCCGTTCTTAGAACATAGCAAAAGACAAAGGCGATGCAAGCTTTCAAGCTCACATCGCCTTTATTTATTATGTATATAGAAATGGCCTAGTTGTCGTTAGCGACTTTAGGCTTGTTATCCACGACATTGGCAATCATTGAACGCATCACTTCAACGACAGTACCTTCGGCAATTTGAACATTAATTTTTTCATCAGATACTTTGGTTACTTTACCAACGATACCGCCTGATGTTACGACTTTATCACCCTTAGCAATCGCTTCTAGCATTGCCTTATGACTCTTATAACGCTTTTGCTGCGGGCGAATCATAAAGAAATAGAAAATCACTAATATCAGTATAAATGGAAATATTTGTGCGAGCGCTGACGGCGAACCACCTGCAACTGCAGCTTGAGCGTATGCATCAGAAATGAACATAGCACACTCCTTATCGTTTGAATTTACTTAAGTTTTTGTTCCTTGAACTCAACATGCTTGCGCACAACTGGATCATATTTACGGAATGAAAGTTTTTCTGGTTGCTTACGCGGATTGCGCTTTTTTACGTAATAAAAACCAGTGTTAGCAGTACTTACTAACTTAACCAGAACCGTTGCTTTTTTTGCCATGACGACATCCCTATCTTCTAATAATACATTTAAGAGGCTGTAAACATACGCATCTTGTGTTTGAAGTCAAGCATGAGTCTTAACTTTGCTATCATTTTCTTTGACATCACCGTCGCAAATGCCAATACTGCAGAAAATAAGGAGTCTTTATCTAGTATGACACAGAAAATTCGCAAGGTGGTTTTTCCCGTTGGTGGCCTTGGCACACGCTTTTTGCCGGCAACTAAATCTATGCCTAAAGAAATGATGCCAGTGGTTGATAAACCGCTGATTCACTATGCTTACGAGGAAGCTCAGGCAGCGGGCATTGAGCAGTTTATCTTTATTACCGGGCGCAACAAAGATGCCATAAACAATCATTTTGATCATGCTTATGAGCTAGAAAAAGTTTTGGGCGAAAAAAATAAAGGCGAGCAGCTTGGGCGCACCAAGGATTGGCTGCCTGACGACCCTGGCAGCATCATGTTTATTCGCCAACAGGAACCTATGGGCTTAGGCCATGCTATATGGTGTGCACGTCACGCGATAGGTGATGAGCCATTTGCCGTGATTTTAGCGGATGATTTGTTTTTAGCAGACAAGCCTTGCTTACAGCAGATGGTTGAGGCTTACGCTGATTATGAAGGATGTAACATGATTGCGGCGGAAGATGTGCCGCGCGAACGCACCGATAAATATGGCGTATTCGGAATCAAAGAAGACGACGGGAAAATATGTAAAGCCAAAAGCTTAGTGGAAAAACCTAAACCAGAAGATGCACCGTCCACCACGGCGGTTGCTGGGCGTTATATCTTACAACCTAACATCTTTAATTATCTTGAGAAAATGCATAAAGGATCTGGTGGCGAAGTGCAAATTACCGATGCCATCTCCGATATGCTTGTTGAAACGGATTTAATCGGCTATCGTTTTGACGGACAACGCTATGATTGTGGTGAGCGCGTTGGTTTTGTTGAAGCAAATCTCGCTTATGCACTAGCAGATGACGAAATGAAGGATCGCATGAAAGACATAATACGGAGATATGTATGAAAATTGCAGTCATAGGAACTGGGTATGTAGGGCTTGTATCAGGCGCCTGCTTTGCTGAATTTGGTTTTGATGTCACTTGCGTTGACATTGACGCAGACAAAATAAATGCGCTTAAAGCGGGGCATATACCTATTTATGAACCAGGACTGGAAGATGTCGTTAAAAGCAATGTATCGGCAGAGCGCCTACATTTTACAACCAATTTAGCCGAAGCCGCAGGCAACTGCGACATCATATTTATTGCAGTTGGCACGCCGCCTCACCCTGACACTGGCGAAGCAGACTTATCCTATGTGTATCAAGCGGCTGAAGATATTGCCAAGGCCACGCGTACCTATGCGCTAATTGTCACTAAATCTACTGTGCCGATTGGTACAGGGAGTGAAATCGAGAAAATCGTCGTTTCTGCTAATCCTGAGGCACAATTTGATATTGCGTCAAACCCAGAATTCTTGCGTGAAGGTGCTGCCATTGCTGACTTTATGCGTCCTGACCGTGTGGTGGTTGGTGTAGAATCTGAGCAAGCCGAAAAATGGTTGCGTCAGCTCTATCGCCCACTTACTCGTCATCACATTCCACTCGTTGTCACAGGCCGCGAGACCGCAGAGATGATTAAATATGGCTCGAACGCCTTTCTAGCCACCAAAGTTGCCTTCATCAATGAAATGGCAGATATCTGCGAAAAAGTGGGTGCGAATGTTGAAGAAGTTGCCTATGGCATGGGCCTAGATGAACGTATTGGCGAGAGATTCCTTCGTGCTGGCCCTGGCTATGGCGGCTCATGCTTCCCCAAGGACACACAAGCACTTGCGCATATTGCACGCCAGCACGGAAAGCGCTCCTATTTGGTAGAATCCGTTATTGAATCGAATAATGCCCGTAAAATTGGCATGGCAGCGAAAATCACCGAAGCGATGGGTGGTAGCATCATGGGGAAGACCATCGCTATTTTAGGACTAACCTTTAAACCCGGCACCGATGACATGCGCGATGCACCTTCGCTTGATATTATTCCCGCACTCATCGCAGGAGGCGCGAAGATTCGCGTATTCGACCCAGAAGGCATGAATGAAGCAAAACATCTGCTAGATTCCCCAAACATCACATGGACAAATGATGCGTATGAGTGCATGGATGGTGCAGATTGCCTGAGTATTGTGACTGAATGGAATGAATTTAAGCGCCTTGACTTGGATCGCGCACGCGCATTGCTTACGCAGCCACTGCTCGTAGATTTACGTAATATTTATAAGCGTGATGAAATGCTAGAGGCGAATTTCACCTATGTTTCGATAGGGCGTGAGACAATTTCTCCAGACATGTCTGTGACAGAGGCCGCTTAGTTATTGCGCCCCAACCTAATCATCGCTCAATAATGGAATAGGATTCACTGCCGTTTGCGTCTCTTTACCATTGCGGAGTGAGAAATAAAGCTGAGATTTCTCGACGGCACCACTATTGCCTACAAAACCAATCAACTGCCCCTGAACCACAGACGCACCCTTTGCTACCACAATATCATCGGCATGTGCATAGGCAGAAAAATAGCCGTTATTATGCGCTACAATCACTAAATTACCATAGCCTTTTATTTTATTTCCTGCATATTGAACCACACCATCATTCACTGCACGGATAGGCGTTCCCTTGCGTGCAGCGATATTAATACCACGGCTTTCTTTAGTATAAGCTTGGACGATTTCACCGCGTACGGGCCAAATGAACCCGGATTTCTGGGGATTAATCAGGTCCCGCTCAATCTCGACAGCTTCCTGAACCTCTAGCGAAGGCGGCGTCGAAAGTGATGTCTCAGGCGACACATATTCGACAGGTGCCGCCGCCTGCTCGAATGTACCAGCATTGAAAGCATCTACGTTCGACGTATCGACGCGCACATCACCTATGTCTGGAGTTTCTAATGACTCAGCTGCATCAAGTTCAGACATCTTTATCGATGCAGGCACCTCAATATCTTTTAGTGTCGGGGGGGCAAGCTCTGCGGAATCTATCGCATCAAACTCAGCTGCCACATCATATTCTGCTTTTTCAGCTGGCACCGTATATCTATCCTCTTGCCATTCCGGCAGCTCAGCAGGATTATCGGCGGAATATTTCGGCAATTCATTACCATTTTGGGCATATTGAGCATCCTTGCCAAACACGCGTCCGCCTTGATATTCCACAGGTGCGGGCAAATCTTGCACACATGCAGTGCACAGACCCAGAATCATCGCTGAAGTTAAAACACGCATAAGAGACCACCTTGAAAAAGTTATGACACATTATAGTAGTACGTAAAAAAAATATTTCAAGCAGCAGCTTTGCCCGCGATGAGTGGAACGAAGCGAACGTTCATCAACTGTTGCGAAGAATACCCAGATTCAGTACGTTCAATACGCAAAAGCTCCTGTTCGCCCGTCATGTCACCAACGGGAATCACCATAATACCGCCCATTCCCATTTGATCTAGCAACGCTTCAGGTACTTCATTTGCCGCAGCAGTCACCATAATGCGGTCAAACGGAGCTGCATCCTTCCAGCCTTTGCTGCCATCACCGAGCATGGGCGTGATATTACTCAGCTTTAATTGTTCAAATCGCGCAATGGATAAATCGAGCAAATCTTTATGCCTTTCAATCGTATAAACCCTTCGGGCGAGATGCGCTAAAACGGAAGCTTGATAGCCCGAACCTGTTCCAACCTCTAATACGCGCTGCGTTTTATCGCCCAACGACAAGGCTTGCGTCATGCTGGCAACAATGGAGGGCTGCGAAATCGTCTGCCCTGCTTCAATCGGCAACGCAATATCTTCATAGGTTTTATCCTGAAACATACGCGGTACAAACAGCTCACGTGGTACTGATTCTATGGCATTGAGGACATTCGTGTCAGTGATGCCCGAGCCACGCAACTTCATAATCATACGGATTTTGGCACTCAGAAAATCATTTTGTTTTAGCTCTGGAGCGTCATTCATCCTGCGTGCTCCAGCGCATTTTCGCTACGCTTTTCCATATGCGCGGCCAATGCCGACATAAAGCCATAATTGGTTAAATCGAGTTGCAACGGCGTTACTGTCACATGATTCGCCTTGAGCAATTCCAAATCAGATCCTTCGTGACCCTGTTCATCGTGAAAACCCACGCCGCCAACCCAAACATAAGGGTTTCCCTTCGGGTCTTCTCGGCGAGATAAATTATCAATAATTTTGCGGCGACCTTGTGTGGCGAGCGAGATTCCTGCGACATTTTCCTTTAATGTATTAGGAAAATTAACAGAAATAAGTGTTTGTTTAGGAATTGATAAACCTAACATTGACTCTATCACCTCAGCCGCATAATGCTCTGCCGTGTCCCATTGAATTGCGTTATCACCCTTATAGGATTGCGAGAACGCAATAGAGGGAATATCAAGCAATGTGCCTTCCATCGCCGCAGCAATCGTGCCTGAATAGGTCACATCTTCCGCGATATTCATACCCTGATTAATACCCGACAATACCAATGATATCGGCTTATCTTTAGGGATTATCTCTAACGCGGCCAACAACACCGAGTCAGTGGGCGTCCCAGAAGTCGAAAAACGTTTTTCTTCCAACTGCTTGTAATGAATAGGTGAATGCAATGACAAAGAATGTCCTGCGCCACTATGCTGCCTGTCAGGTGCCACCACCCACACATCATCCGAAAATTTCCGCGCCACACGCTCCAGCACCGCAATGCCATCCGCCGTCACACCATCATCATTCGACACGACAATACGTGCATTTTTCAGTGATGACGGGATATTAAGCATGAGCACTAGCCTTAAAACAAGTTATTCTGTGCAAACTATACAAGAGCCCAACACTTCCCGCAAACATTGTTTGGCAGAACAATTGTAACAAAATCTTCACATTATTCTTCATTTTCTTAGGTTATTATATTTTCATCTCAAACAAAAAAAGGATAACAAATCATGGAAAGAGAACAAATCATCATGGATACGGACGTTGGTGTGCAAAACTATAATATTTATGAGCAACTCTTAACGAGTGTAGTACAGCGAGCAAACTCAAAGGAATATCTACAAAGTGCGGCTAATGCTGCTTACAAGGCAGATAAGAACGATAATTCAAAGCTAGATAACGCCTCAGAACATCAAGAGTATATGAAGAACGTATTGAACGCTGATGACCTTTTAACACAGCAAGCTGTTAGATCTATTGGCACGGCTTGCGAACATGTTAGCCCAGATAGCCCTGATGCGGCAAAAATTATAGGCTTATCGGATATTACAAGTACAATGATTGCTCTTAACAAAGCAATCGCGAATGGCGCACAAAATGATTCGCTTTCAGAAAAACAGCTCAGCGAGTATACACCAACCTTACAAACCATCTTCAACATCCCTCAAAAAGCAGATTTTAAAAAAATGGGTATGACAGAGGCTGATGCAGAAGAAGTAACTAGTATGGTCAACGAACATATAAAAACATATTTTCAAAATACCTTACAACAATACCAGCAACACCCTGACTTAGCATCAAGCGTACTGAACATGCCAGACGGCAGTGAACTAAAACCGCTTTCTTTCGATCAAATATGCGAAGCCGCAACTGGCAAACCCTCAGGAAAAAGCATTTAATTTCAAGCTATCTTTTCCATATTGTTCATATACGGGCGCAACACTTCAGGAATGATAATAGAGCCATCTTGCTGTTGATAATTTTCGAGCAGCGCAACCATGGTGCGTCCAACTGCCAAGCCAGAGCCATTGAGGGTGTGCATAAATTCTGTTTGCTTCTCGCCATCACGTTTGAAACGCGCTTTCATACGGCGCGCTTGGAATGCACCGCAATTTGATATGCTCGAAATCTCGCGATAGGCATCTTGCCCTGGCAGCCAGACTTCCAAATCATAGGTTTTTGTCGCGCCGAAGCCCATATCGCCCGTGCAAAGCAACATTACGCGATAATGCAGCCCTAGTTTTTGCAATATATTCTCCGCCGCTGCCAACATTCGCTCATGCTCAGCTTCAGAGTCTTCAGGCTTGGTAATGCTCACCAATTCCACTTTGGAGAATTGATGTTGACGAATCATACCACGCGTATCACGCCCTGCTGAACCCGCCTCTGACCTGAAACATGGCGTATATGCCGTCACGCGCATCGGCAGTGCATCCTCGCTTAAAATCTCACCAGATACCAAACTCACCAGTGACACCTCAGATGTTGGAATCAACCAATGCCCTTCGGTGGTTTTATAGGCATCATCCGCGAATTTTGGCAATTGGCCTGTGCCATACATCGTCTCAGAGCGCACCAAAAGCGGCGGCACGACTTCCTCATAACCGAATGCTTGCCCATGCTGGTCGAGCATAAATTGTGCAAGTGCGCGCTCCAATTTCGCAAGTGCACCACGCAGCACAACAAAACGTGAACCGGAGAGCTTAGCTGCCGTCTCAAAGTCCATTTGACCAAGCTTTTCTCCTAAATCGAAATGTTGTTGCGGTGCAAAAATGAACGATGGTTTTTCGCCTTCTTTACGTAGCTCAACATTGCCATCTTCATCTGCGCCCAATGGCACATTATCTGATGGAATATTTGGCAATATTTCTAAAATAGCAGTGACAGGACAGGCCCCTTGCAACTCGGCCTCCATCGCCTTTACCGCATCACCAACAGATTTTGATTCCGCTAAGATAGCCTCGGCCTCCTCATGCTTTCCTTGCCCTTTAAGCATCCCTACTTGTTTGGCGAGCGCATTGCGCTGCTGCTGTTTTTCGCCTAACTCGGTCTGTATGGCGCGCTTTTTCTCATCCGCTTCTAAAATAGTAGCAGATTGCGGTGCAACTCCACGCTTTTTCATCGCCTCATCAAAGGCTTCAGCATTATCGCGAATCCATTTTATATCATGCATTTTTTTCGTCCGTTTGTTTGTCGTTGGCACCCACCCATTTGCAGGCAATGATAGAGAATTCATACAGCAGATAGAGCGCAGAAAAAAGTCCTATTTGACTAATCACGTCAGGTGGCGTGATGATGGCAGCAATGGTGATAAGCCCCACCACGGCATATTTACGTTTTTTTGCCAAGCCTTCTGCCGTGACAATGCCTGCACGCGCAAGCAATGTGAGGATAATTGGCAGTTGAAAAGAAAACCCAAACGCCATAATAATTTGCATCGATAATGACAGATATTCCGCCACCCTCGCCTCAAGCTCAACAGGCAGACCTATATTGCCAATAGCATTATGCTCGAAGCTTACAAAGAACCCCCAAGCTGCTGGAAAAATGAAATAATACGCCAATGCTGCACCTGCGAAAAATAACAATGGTGCAAGTGCTAAGTAAGGCAGCATCACCAATTTTTCTTTTGCATAAAGCCCTGGCGCTAAAAACCGGTAAAACTGCACTGCAAAAACAGGAAATGAAACAAAAAATGCAGCAAAAAATGCAAGCTTAACTTCCGTAAAAAACACTTCGGGTAGCGACGTGAAAATCAGACGCCTTCCCTCTGTGCTGCCAAAACTTTGTGCCAATGGTTCAACCAGAAAATCAAATATATGATCTGCATAGAGGAAGCACATAACGAATGTTGCAAGCAACGCAATTGCCGCCACCATCAAGCGTTTGCGCAACTCAATAATATGCTCTATGAGCGGAGCGCCGCCCTGCTCTACGCCATCTGCCATTGCCTCAGCCATGATCGCGCTCCTCAGTACCGAGCGTTTCATTCACGTCTGCAGGCATTTTCTCATCGATGAATGATTTTATATCATAGACTTCGCGGTAATTACCCTCATCATCGAGAATGAACTGTTTGCCTGACTCTTTAACCTCGTTCGCAACGCCCTGTAGTTCATCAAGCTCTATCGCCTCACTTATCTGCTGCTTCATGCCAGACATCCAATGCTTTGCTGTACGAAACATCTTCACAACCGCACGCACAACGCTAGGAATCTCTTTTGGCCCCACCACCATGAGTCCAACTAGAATAATCACTATAATTTCTGCAAATGAGAGGTCAAACATAGACTATGCCGCGTCTTTGTCCGCGTCCTCTTTTTTAGCGACCTCGGAAGACTCGCCTTCTTTTAGGCCATCTTTGAGTGCTTTTGCGCCCTTGCCAATATCACCCATCACGCGCGGCAATTTCCCCGCACCAAAAATAACGAATACAATCACCAACACAATCGCTAGCTGCCAAATACCTATACTCATCTCAACTCTCCCTACCTAATTTTATGCCACTGCGCTGACATCTGCGTATAATCCTTTGAATTCCAAGAGCAATGCTTGGGCTGACTCAGAATGTGTGTTTAGTTGCTGCCATGCGGCTTTCATGCGGCGGTTTGCCTCAGCATCCATAGCACGTGCGCCTTTTGCTACTGCTTGCATCTCATCCATTTTTCCATTGCAATGTAGCACAACGTCACAGCCTGCAGCCAATATGTCGCGTGATAATGCTTCAAAATCACCTTTGAGCGCTTTCATCGACACATCATCTGACATTAACAGCCCATCATAGCCAATTTCATCACGAATGAGGGTAATCGCTGTTTTCGAGAGCGTTGCACATTGCTCAGAGTCTATGGCGTTGTAACGTATATGCGCGGTCATCCCGAGAGGAATATCACGCAGAATTTCGAACGGCACAAAATCTTGCGCGCGGAGTTCTTCAAGCGAGGCGTCCACCACAGGTAACTCTTCGTGCGAATCAACCAATGCACGTCCATGACCGGGAATATGCTTTAAGACGGGCAAAATGCCGCCATCAAGCAATCCACGAGACATTTCACGTCCCAATTCCGCCACACGCTGCGCTGTATCACCATAAGCCCTGTCACCAATGATATTATGACATGCTTCAGTCGGCACGTCAGCTAGCGGTGCGCAATCGGTATTCACGCCGACTTCTGCGAGTTCTGCCGCAATCAATCGCGCATTGAGATATATCAAACGCTTCGCTTTTTCCATATCAGTATCGGCACAGGCTGCCAACGCCGCAGCTGAAGGAGCTGCACGCCAATGAGGAGGCTTCAAACGCGCCACACGTCCTCCTTCTTGGTCGATAAGGATTGGCACGTGCTGAGTCCCTGCTATCTCTTTGAGAGAGTCACTCAATGCCTTCACCTGCTCAGGCGAATCGCAATTGCGCTGAAACAATATATAGCCCATAGGTTGCACATCAGAGAAAAATGTTTTTTCTTCTGGAGTGAGCACGAGCCCGTTCATACCATATATGACTGCGAGTTTGTCTTGCATCTGCCGTCCTAATTCACAAGACAGCTGATTTTAGCTGCTTTAAGTTTACTACAAAATGCATTGGCTGAGGCACGTGTTTGATAAGCGCCAACACGCAGACGATAATAAGTCGTACCCTTCACCTTCACCTTATTCACCACATGCGACTTACCTATGAGCAAGCTGCTGCTTTTTTTCATGCGAGACCATGTCTTATCTGCTTCGGCTTGGCTTTTAAGCGCTGCCAACTGCACGCGGTATTTCGCTGCAGCTGCTGCTTTTTTCTTTGGAGCAGCTTTAGGCCTAGGTTTCGCAACTGGCTTAGGTTTCACAGTTTCAACCAATGGGTTCTTCGTCACAGGTTCATAAGCAATTATAGGCGCAGGGAGTTCAGCAAGCTCGTCAACCGCCCCTAAGACTTCTTTTTCTTGTTGCTTAATGAACGCTGAAATATTTTTTTGTTCTGCATCTTCATCTCGCTGCACCGAGGCCACCGCTTTTTCCAACACTTCTAGTTTCGCCTCAGCAGACGTCGGCTCGCCACGACCTTTAATCCACTCTGCAGCACCACCCAATTCACGTGTCACAAGCGGCACTTCCTCAGATGGCGACGTGATACGCTGCGTATCATCTTCGCTATCCATCGTCGTGACGGTTTCATAGACTGTTTTATCTTGATGTGGGATATTCATCCCGCCCGGATCTTCAGGTGCTTCACGAAATTCAGATTCATCCGCCGTAATCAACACAACTTCTTCATCACTCATTTGCTCAGAACTCATTTGATAGGCATACCATGCGAGTGAGAAAAACCCAAAAATAACCAGCAACACCACCATAATCGACATCCAGCGCAAACCATCGCCATCGAAATCATTATAATCATCATCACCATATGCGTCAAAATCACTAGCCATTATCAGTCTCCTTGTCAGTTTTTTCCCTGATTAAAGGGAATCCGGTCGCCAATTTAGAGGCATATTAGCGCATCTCATCCTTCGGCTCCACCCCTAAAACGCCTAATGCGGAGGCAATAACAGTCGCGACCGCTTCCACTAATACCAAACGGGCAGAGGTTAACGACTCATCACCCTCAATTATAAAGCGAAAATGCGCATCATCATTACCCTTACTCCACAAGCCATGGAAGCCCGATGCAACGTCTTGAAGATAATAAGCGACGCGATGTGGCTCCCCTGCAACGGCTGCTGCCTCTACCATGCGCGGCCAGCTGGCCAATAGCTGCATCAACTTTAGCTCTGTATCACTGTTCAATAATGCAAGGTCCACATTATCCGGCACGCTTGATTTCGTTCGCGCCTCAGGCATTTCTTCACCCGCCAAACGCAAAATAGACTGGCAACGCGCATGTGCATACTGCACATAGAATACAGGGTTTTCTTTGGATTGCTCGGTCACTTTTTTCAAATCAAAATCAAGAGGTTGCTCAGGCTTTCTGGTCAACATAATAAAGCGCACTACATCTTTACCCACAGCGTTCACCACATCTCGCACCGTAGTAAAGTTTCCTGCGCGTTTGGACATCTTAATCGCGACACCATCTTCCATAAATTTCACCAGCTGACAGAGCTGTACATCCAGAGGCACCTTATTATCTGACAATGCTTTCGTGATCGCTTTCATACGCTTAACATAGCCACCATGATCCGCGCCCAAAATCATCACAAGCTGTTCAAAACCACGTGATAGTTTGTTGCGCATATAGGCGACATCCGCTGCAAAATACGTCCATGAACCATCTGATTTTGCCAAGGCTCTGTCTACATCATCACCAAATTCAGTTGATTTAAACAAGGTTTGCTCGCGCGCTTCCCAATCATCGGGCAACTTGCCCTTCGGCGGCTCCAGCACACCTTTATACATTAAACCCAGCGCCTCTAATTCAGCCAACGCTTTGGTAATAGCATCGGCCTCATGCAGTGATTTTTCAGACATAAATACATTATGCACCACGCCTAACTGCTTCAAATCGCTACGAACCATGGCCATCATCGCATCAATCGCGAACGGCTTTGCGATATCGATCGCCTTTGCTTCATCCCAATTGAGCATCTCATTACCATGCTCCTTGTGCAGCGCCTCACCCACTGACAC
>CALJMC010000098.1 GCA_937982385.1 uncultured Rickettsiales bacterium
ATTGGTCGCCATTCGCAGTGTCAAATTTTAGGTAGGGCAAGAGCTGAATCGCGGCTTGGCGCGTGCTTGACGTCCCCATGCTACTGAAAGATGAGCCACGCCTATTGCTGAGCAGTGAACTGCTTGTAATATGCTCTGGTAAACGTGCTGCATGGTCATATTGTGCTGCGGGGACGTTCCCAGATAAAGCAGAGAAATTTTGCGTAAGTGATAAGGGGCTGATTGAAACAGTGGGTGTGTCTCTAGTAATAGAATTTAAATGGCGTAAGAGTAAGGCAAAGGAGGATGCGCTAATGCCCTTAGATGTTGCTTGCGCCAATATTTTGTTTGCTGTGGCTGGCAACTCTCCCCCAGCGGCAGAACCTGCAGATGAAGGGCAATCAGAGTCTAGTGCTGATGCGTCGAATGATAAGCTTGCCAGCGGGGTCTGTGTGAAGGTTTCCCCCCGAGACTGAAGTGGAACGAACGAATTGGTAGGGTTTTCAGAAATAATCATGCGAAAGGGTCCCGCTATTGGCGTGACGTCTGTAGTTGCGACAATAGCAAAAGGTGACGCTGTTGTAGATGTCGGTATCGACGAGGCTGAGGCAAATAAAATTTGATTATTTCCATCCAGCATATAATGGTCAAATGAATCGCTACCTGAGCCATCGTCGTTGCTTGGCGTGACGCTCGCATTGGAAGGGGCTACAAAAAAACGTGAGGGACTTGCTGCAGTACAACCGGCATCAGCTAATAATATGGGAATACCTGTCAAGGTTGCCGTGGCGGCATAAGCCTGACTGTTTATCAAAAGGCTAACGGCCAATGCGGTGGCACCCGTAATGTTTGTGAATCGGGTGATTAAAGGCATGATAATGCTTTCTTTATGAATGACAATCATAGGTTTCATGAGTAGCAGTTATGTCGGTGAATGCAAGTATAAAGAGAGCCGCTTAATAATCACGAAAAGCATCCCGTCCGGGTGCTACAATATTGAAGGATGCAACCAGTTCAGCCTCGGATTGACCAAAGAGTGTTGGCGTAATTGGTGCGGAGAGTGCCGCGCGCTTTTTGTCGCGAAACAGCTTGAATGACGGGTCTTCTTGGTTACGTGCGTCGCCTTCAAAAAACATGATGGTGTCCATCGGTCGAGTATAATCTGAGGTGATACGGAAATTAACATGCGGTGCTTTTTGGGCGTATGAACCAGGAAACATAGTCATAAAACTATAATTTCCTTCATTGTCACTATAGGTAACACCATTACCTGCAAATATTGCAAAGGGGGTGGCGAGCTGTGCAGGTGACGCATAACGATAATAACCGCTAGGGTTGGCCTGCCAAATTTCGATGCGGGCATTGCGTAGCGGTACGCATTTACTATCACGCAACTTTCCTTTAATCATCACAAGCTGACCTTCTGCAAACTGCGATTTTCCGGCAGGTTTAGCAAGCTTGTTTGAGGTGATGATGCGTGTTGACCCTGGGTAGTTGCTTGTGCGTTCATAGGGTGTTGGCTCACACAAAAGTTGGCGGCTATTATTTTGTGAAATTGCGATACGCGAATGATAAGGCGTTGATAGAGATGTGGGCTGAGGCTGATCCTTTATTTCAGATGGTTGCACAATGCCGCCATCATTTTGAGGAATCCAGGTTGTCGGATTCGTGGCCGGGCGTGCTGATGGTGCCCATCCAACAGTGTCTGCGCTCGCATAGGCAGGGCTGGTTAGCGCTAATGAAATGACAACCAATGATGTTATAATTCTCATGCTGCAATGCTCCGTGTCTGTGCAAGTACGATGACTTTCTTGATGAGTTTATCAATGCCTTCAGCAACATTTGAAATGCTATCTTCACGCATATAGGCAGAGCAGCTGACGATGTTGTTTTGTTCATCAATCACTATATCAGATGTTTCACAATGCTGATGCGTTGCGCCCATGGCTTCAATAGCGCCGGCAGTGCCCTCGTCCTCGCCAATGGTGAGTGTTGGGTTATGCTCTCCTAGAACGGAGGCTATAACGGCAGGTGCAATACATATTGCGCCAATAGGTTTTTGGCTGGAGTGAAATGCTCTTACAATATTGGAAAAGCCATCTATCGCATTGGCCTCAGGGCCTTTAAAGGCAAGGTCTGAGAGATTTTTCGCTACGCCAAATCCACCAGGGATAACAAGTGCATCATACTCAGATGCATCTAGCTTTGAGAGTGGTTGTATATTACCGCGAGCGATACGTGCTGCTTCTACTAACACATTACGCGATTCATCTGTTTCTTTACCGCTGAGATGGTTGATAACATGATGCTGCGCCATGTTTGGAGCGAAAATAGAAACATTTGCACCATGTGTATCTAAGCTTAAAAGCGTTAAGACCGCCTCTCGGATTTCTGCGCCATCAAGATAGCCAGAACCAGCGAGAATAATAGCAACGGATGGTGATGTGTGAGTCATAGCTAACCTCATAGTTTTACACTAATTATGGTAATAATATCTTGAATGTTTGTCTAGTGATTACGGTAATTTTTAACCTGTAGCGTTTGACAAAGTCAATTGTTGTGTTAAAGTATCTACTTGTAGATAGGTAAGTCAATGATTCATGATCTAAACGATACAGCTCATAAAATTCTAGATGTCGCGGAGAACTATACGCAGACACGGGGTTTTAACGATTTTAGCTATCGTGATATACAGAACAATCTTGGTATCAAAACATCTAGTATTCATTATTATTTTCCGACCAAGCAAGATTTAGCGGAGGCGATGGTTGCACGATATATTGAGAATTATC
>CALJMC010000099.1 GCA_937982385.1 uncultured Rickettsiales bacterium
GGTCAAGAAAACGTCCGAGATTTGTTGTTACATTCCATGCGCGCGCCAAGTAGCCATCGAGAAAATCGGTGATGGCGGCATAGCAAAACAGCCCCGCAGTCAACCAGTTTCCCCAATCACCCTTTATATAAAAGGTAGCAATCAGTAGAGGAATTACCGCAATACGACTATAGGTCAGCAAGTTCGGCAGTTGATGTTTAATAGTATGTTTCATGAGGCGCATTGTAACGATTTTGCGCTAAGAGTCAAAATCTTGATTATTTTTGAAACAATAATGCCCACCATTCATCCATTTGCACTTCGGCGAGGAGTGAGAGTCCGAGGGTTTCATGAGCCAGGGTTACTTCATCTTTTCGCCAGCCTAATATGCCTGACAAGATGAGAAACCCACCCTCTGCGAGGTTGTCTGTAGCAGCGGATGACTGCTTGATGATGAGGTCAGCGAGCATGTTGCAGATGATAAGGTCGTAGGGTGCCGCGCTGGCAATGTCTTTATGATGATAGCCATCCGCCCGCACCACCTGAACCGACGCATCGGGAGCGTTAGCAGTGATATTTGTCCGCGTTGCAGTGACAGACTCTGCTTCAATATCAGATGCCACCAATGTGATGTTGGGGAAATAATGCAATGCTGCTAAGGACAAGATGCCCGAACCACACCCAATATCGAGTCCATTTGACGGTGCGATGCCTTGCCCCGCCAGCTCAGCAAGCAATGATGCCGCCATCTCAGTAGAGGGGTGCAGCCCATCACCAAATGCTTTGTCGTTTGTTTGTAGCGTTATGGTCATGGGTTGTAGCGTAGAGTATAGGTTAGTGGGTAGTAAAGAGAAAGATATGTGTGTCGTTTAGCTTTTGCGCCGTCAGGAGGCGGCGCCAGCCTTCAGCGTCACGCAGTGACAGCGGAGCAACGTGCAGGATGCACGGCTGCAAAGCATAAAACAATCACCAATAATCCACATTTAGGGTTTGACTGGCATAATAAATACTATATTTTGTGATTTCTAGGTTTTTATGCTGGACTTTTTATCGCTACCGAAACGATAATAAAAAGTGCAGGCATGCGTATAAAAACAGTTTTGAATCACGAATAGGAGAGTCCCATGGCTAATGTTGCAATTGATTACTTCTCACCCGTTACTGAAAATCCACTGGATGTTGTAGAGCAGGTTGTAAACTTTCGTGAACTGGTATGTGAAAGACCTGCTCAAGATGAACTAGTCGCTGAAATTGAGGGCAGCTGGTGTAATTATCGCCTGTGGTTTTCATGGCAGCCTGATTTGCAGGGGCTGATGCTTATCTCCGCGTTTGATCTCAAAATTCTTAAAACATCTCGTGCGCAAGTCTGCGAATTGTTATGCCTTATTAATGAGCGTATTTGGCTTGGCCATTTTGACATGAACAGTGAAGATGGCAGCATATCCTTCCGTCACGGCGTGTTGATGAAGGGTATGGGCAATGTTTCCGAAGCGCAAATGAGCGAGTTGATGGATGTCGCGTTTGAAGAATGCGAACGTTTCTATCCTGCATTTCAGTCGGTTATTTGGGGTGGTCAGAAGCCGGCGGATGCATTAAAATTTGCAATGTTTGAAACCTTTGGTGAGGCATAAGTGAAACGCTTGTCTCTCCTTTTAGTTGGTTGTGGAAATATGGGGCGGGCGCTGCTAGAGCGCTGGGTAGATTGGCCGAGCCATGAGTTTGATATTACTATTATTGAGCGTGATGAGGCTGCGGCGGCGTCACTTAACACCTTTAATGATGTGACGGTATGCTCAGATTTTGATAAAATCCCTGATAATTATCTGCCTGATGTGGTGATTTTGGCAGTGAAGCCGCAAACGCTTGAGGCCGTCATGCCAATATGCAGCGAGCTGTTTGGACAGCGTACATTATACCTCTCGATTGCGGCAGGGAAAACTATTAGTTTTTATCAGCGTCATTTGGGCCCTCAGGCACATGTGGTACGCGCAATGCCGAATACGCCGGCAATGGTTGGGCAGGGTATTACGGCGCTTGTAGCCTCGGGCGCTACTCATGAAAGTGAGAAGGAATATGCCATTGAACTGATGCGTGCCGTGGGTGAAGTGGTGTGGCTGGAAGATGAGAAAAAGATGGATGTAGTGACCGCCATTTCAGGCAGCGGCCCCGCTTATGTATTTTATTTTATGGAAGCGATGATGCGTATTGCAGTTGATGCAGGGCTTAAGCCTGAGACAGCCAAAGCATTGGTGATGCATACGGTACATGGCAGCAGCGAGCTTGCCTTTATGCATCGCGGTGAAATTTCTGAATTGCGTGAACAAGTGACAAGCCCTGGCGGCACAACCGAGGCTGCCCTCTCTCGCATGATGCGAAGCGGCGGCATGTTGGATATTTTGCAAGATGGTGTGCACGCAGCTATTGAGCGCGCCGAAGAACTTGGGTCAGACTAATGGCGCATTCAGTGGATATTCGTGTGAGCGATGACGCATGTGCCGCAACGCTTGTGCAGGGTTGCGCGATGCTGAATATTGCAATGAATGACGATGCAGCACTGATAATTACCAACGATAAAACGCAGATAACAGAGGATAAGCAAATAGTGTTTTTGGGTGCATCTGTGCCTGAGAATGTAGCAGCACATTTCGCGCTACCTGTCTCACTAAGCTTGTTAATGCAGCGTGTACAACAGCTTACTCAGCAGTCTGACAAAAAGGCTGAGGCAGGTGACATTGTGCTGGATATGGCGAAGCGACATATCACCAAAGGCGCCGCCACCGAAACCCTCACCGACAAAGAAACACAACTTCTTATGATGCTGATGGAAGGTGAGGGAAATATCATTGCGAAAGAGGCTTTGCTGCATGAAATCTGGGGCTATCACCCTGATTTGGATACCCATACCCTAGAGACACATATCTACCGTTTGCGCGGCAAATTTAGTGATATCGGTAGCACGCTCAGCATCGATGCTAAAGATGGCGGTTATATTCTCGTGATGGCTTAAGAACATAAACCCTTTTGATTTTTGCGTTGAAATAGTGTAGAAGGCGCTGGAACGAGAAATATAAACTCAAAAAATTGAGGCGCATGATGAAGTGGTTAGTCGTATTATTATCAGTAGGTTTAAGTGGTGTTGCAGGCTGTGCGAACGCGCAAGAGCTGCATAAAACACATGGTGATTGGAAAGTGTTTACCTATAAAAAAGGTAGCGAGAAATATTGCTATGTGGCGAGTGTGCCAACCAAGAAAACAGGGAATTACACCAAACGCGGCGAGCCCTTTTTGTTGGTAACATACCGTCCGGGCACAACCGATGAAGTAAGTGTATCATCGGGTTATCCTTACAAAGCAAAATCAAATGTAAAAATGACCATTGATAAGAAAGCACACAAGCTTTTTACGCAAGATGAGCGTGCATGGGCGTATGATGCCAAGCAGGATGCGACATTGATTGCGGCAATGAAAAAAGGTAGTGCTATGGAAGTGCGTGGCACCTCTAAGCGCGGCACCTATTCATCAGATAATTATTCATTGCGCGGCATTACGGCAGCTCTCACTGATATGACGAAGCGTTGTAAATAGTGACTGCCTCAAAAACAAATCTCGTTGGTCTCAGCCGTGATGAGCTAAGCATAGCCCTCAGCTCTATTGGGCTAGAGCGTTTTCGTGCGAAGCAGGTTTGGTTGTGGATTTATGGGCATGGCGTGACGTCATTTGATCAAATGAGCAATGTCTCCAAAAAGACGCAAGCGGTTCTTGAGGAGCATTTTACCCTCGGACGTGATGGTATTCACGAGGATCTACTCTCCGAAGATGGCACACGAAAATGGTTGTTAGAATTCCATGATGGCAACAAAGCTGAAGTGGTCTATATCCCTGAAGATGATCGTGGCACGCTCTGTATTTCCTCACAAGTGGGTTGCACACTTAGCTGCACATTCTGTCATACCGGCACGCAAACCTTGGTGCGTAATTTGACGGCTGCTGAAATTGTCGGACAAATCATGATTGCCAATGACAAGCTTGGTGAATGGGATCGCGAAGATTCAAAACGCCGCGTCACCAATGTTGTGCTGATGGGGATGGGCGAGCCACTCTATAACTACGATGAAATCGCCAAAGCAATGAAAATTCTAATGGATAATGAGGGAATCTCACTCTCCAAACGCCGTATCACGCTTTCAACATCTGGCATCGTGCCGATGATTGAAAAATGTGGTGAGGAACTCGGCATTTCTCTCGCCATTTCGCTGCATGCCGTCAATGATGAGCTGCGCGATGAGATTGTTCCTATCAATAAAAAATACCCTATTAAACAGCTGATGCAAGCGTGCCGTGATTATCCAGCAGCCAGCAATACGCGCCGCATCACCTTTGAATATGTGATGTTGAAGGGTGTGAATGATTCTGATGAAGATGCACGCGGACTGGTGGAATTGCTCGAGGGCATCCCCGCGAAAGTAAACCTCATTCCGTTTAACCCATGGCCGGGTACCATCTATGAATGTTCCTCGAATAATCGCATTCGTGCCTTTTCCGAGATTGTCAACAAAGCAGGATATTCTGCGCCCGTTCGTAAAACCCGTGGGCAAGACATCTATGCCGCCTGTGGTCAGCTAAAGTCTGATAGCGAGCGTAAGAGCAAATCAAGAAGAGCCGCTGTTTGATCGTTCTGGCTCCGTGTTCCTGATACTCTGCCTCGATCACGGCCTAGCACTTGTAACGGTTCTGTGCTATAATGCGAACTTATGAGTATGGCAAAAAAACTTATCATATGCCTTATGGCGTTTATGTTGCTAGGAGCAACGACCGCAAGTGCCGCTTCATTTGAATGTGCAGGCATGAGTCAAGGTGATGCCGCTATGCAGACAGAGCCGGCAATGGCAATGCCGTGCCATCCTTCTGCTGATGATGCAAATGAGTTGCAGTGTGATGACTGTAATTGCTTGCATATGGTGCCATATGCGCAGCATGCGATGCTTATGAAGTTGCCGGAGAATGCAGTAGAGCCACATGCTATTTTGTGGCGCTCGGGCAATAGCCAGAACCCTATCGAAGAACTTTTCCAGCCCCCAATATAATTTCTAAACAATGATAATAACGGTTAACAATGTTTGGAGAATAACTATGAAAATTCCTATTTTATTAGGATGTGCTGCATTGCTTGCAGCGAGTCCGCTTTATGCTCGCCCCGTGTCCTATCCGGGTGGCATTACACTTATGCAAAAGAACGATGGCGATGCGCATAGTGTGCACCTGCATTATTCCCCCACTGTGCGCTATTCAATCGGTTATAAAGCCGAGTATTGGCGCGAGGGTGACTGGCAGTTCCATGGGCTACAAGCCAACTATTTGGCGAAGCGTTGGAACATGCCAGAAGCGCAGTCAAATATCTATCTGAAGTCTGGGTTGGGTGTCGCATATAGTGACGCCGGGGCGTTTGATGGCAAAATAGAAGCGGCGGGTTTCGTGGGTTTTGCTGCCGATTGGGAGAATCGTCGCTATTTTACGTCCTATGAAAACCGCGCGTATGAAGCGGGCGATATTGATTCCTTCTTTATGCAAAAGGCGAGGGTGGGGATAGCGCCTTATATTGGCGATTATGGCGATTTTCATACATGGATAATGCTCCAGCTAGACCACCAAGCTGAGGCGAAGGATCATTTTACGCTCACGCCGTTAGTGCGGGTATTCAAAGATGAATATCTTGGCGAGTTTGGCATGAATGAAGACGGTGATGTCCTCGCCAATCTGATTATTAGGTTTTAAAATTAAGGGAGAATGACGATGAAGAAAACTATAGCAATAATGATGATGTTGATGATGCCAATGGCATCCTTCGCAGCAGATGCAAACACGGTGAACATGAAGGTGAATGGCTTGGTCTGCGATTTCTGTGCGCAGGCGCTTGATAAGGTGTTTTCAAAGCGTGATGAAGTGGCTGGCATTAAGGTCGATTTAGATGGTGGATTAATTACCGTACAAATGAAAGACGGGCAGGCCCTGGATGATGCCGCGCTCACAAAGCTGGTGGTTGATTCAGGTTATAACGTGGTGTCCATCACACGAGGCGCAGGCGATGCAAAAGAATAGCAAGCCGTGGCTGATGCCAACACTCAGTTTGTTCACCTCAGCAGGCACGTTGTTGTGCTGTGCGTTACCCGCTTTATTGGTGACGCTTGGAGCAGGGGCAACGCTTGCAGGGCTGGTGAGTGCAGCACCATGGTTGGTCGCACTCTCGAAATATAAAACATGGACATTTGGTGTTTCGGCCGGGATGATTTTCGTTGCGGGGGTGGTGCGTTATCGTGCCCGCAATGCCCCATGTCCTATTGACCCCGATCAAGCAAAAGCCTGCGACAGGCTCCGCCGCATCAGTAGTATTATCTACTGGGTATCGGTATCATTGTGGCTGATTGGCTTTTTCTTTGCGTTTATTGCTGTGTATCTCCTCTAACAGCGCTGAGCAGGTCATTTTGATTGGTTAGAGATGAGCTATCGAAGGCGCGGGAAAAACATTCATCAGGTGTCCAATTGCTTAGGGTGCGCATTAAGTCCACTTGTTTCCATTTGGGGTGGGCGCTGTTTTTGAGGAAGCCGATATGGTTGCGCATGGCATAGCCGAGCTTGGTGAGCTGGTCGCAGCGTTCGGCATAATAGGCATTGCGCCTGTCTGAGAAATCATAGGCGACCATAATCGCGGTGACAGACACGGTGGGGACATCACGTTTTACGAAATCATAGTTTTCAACACTGATGGTGTTGGTGTCATATTCCGTAAGGATGCCGACATTATTGATGGGGAGTAGATGCACGCTGTCCAACAGATAGGCATTGCGACCTGCATCGACTTCGCTGAGGCTATCGAGGTTTTTGAGCAATGATATGGGGGCGCCACCGGTAATAATGACAGCATCTGCATCGCCCGTTAGAACAGCAACAATTCCTTCTGGTAATGGCATTTGTATGGTTCTGCGCGGTTTGACATTGGATAATTTCAATAGATTCATCGCTGTCAGCATGTTGCCGCTTCCGAGCATGCCGATGACCACACGTTTCCCCTCTAAATTTTCAAAGGATGCCATGTCAGTGCGCGCCAGCACATGCACTTCTTCCTCATAGAAGGGCATTACCATGCGTAATTTTTCAGCCATGGCCTGAGTCTGTTTGTTGCGTGAGCGCCCCAAGAAGGCGAGTACATCTGATTGCACGATGCCGAGACCTGCATTCTCACCATTGCCTGCGATGCGTCTGAGATTGTCAATCGAGCCGCCTGAAGTTTTTACTTCAATTTCGATGCCTTCTAGCTTGGCAATGCGCGCGATGTCTTTCCCAAAGCCAATGTAAGTGCCTGTTTCAGGGCCCGTGACCATGCCTAAAGGCGCCGCTTCGAGTCCACATGTTGAAAGGAACAAAATGGCGATAAAATAACAGGCTGCGAGTGTATAATATTTCATAAGACCACTTCATAACTCATTTTTGCTGTGAATTACAGTATTTCCAAGCTGTCTTTCTAGGGAATGGCAAGTTCTTCAGGTGTGAGCTCAGCGGCACGTTTACGTTCAATGATTTGCGCTAAGGTGCGTTGCTTCATGGCCTGTAAATTGAGTGGGTCTTCAAGAGAGCGCGTATCGGGCTTTTTCTTGATGTGAGCGAGCAGCCGTGCTTTGTCTTTCTCATCAAACACATACGTTTCGGTGCGCTTATAGTGACTACTGATGCCCTCTGAAGAAGGGATGTTATGAGATGCTAGCGCCATAGGTTCCGTTACTATTTTATCGCCCAATCGCGTATGTTTAGGCTGCGGAAAATGCTCCATCACGAAGATCAGCAGAAAGTTCACACCAAAAATGAGACCTAAAATGAGCAATGTAAAGCGCATGTCCCACGGTTCGCGCTTTGACTTTTTAACAGCACGTGACGGCGTCTCATGCTTCGCTTCTGGCTTTTCGCTCAGCATAGCAAGCAGTGACGGTGGCACATTAATTTTAGGCGATGCAATCATAAGTCTTCTATATAAATGAGTTCTTCACGAAGCCTCAATATCTAGTTTCTTGTTTAGTTTTAAAAACTACATTTTGTATTATCGCAACAATGATAGACTAACAAACATAACGATTTTTGCAAGCAATATTCATTGCAGTTGCGAGATAAACTCTTTGCTTCTTTTTTAAATGAAAGCTGGTAACCTAGGTACATTATAAGTGATAGATGAAGGATTCATATGAAGCATTATATCAATGGAAAATGGACGAATGGCAGCGGGGAGCTGTTCCAATCAACTGATCCCGTCACGGCGAATATATTGTGGGAAGGGCAAGAGGCTGAGGCTGCCGAGGTGGATGCAGCAGTGAGCGCCGCACATGCGGCATTTCCCGCATGGTCACGTTTGGCGTATTCAAAGCGGTTGGAATATATTGAGGCTTTTTGTGCGCAAGTGGATGCGAACCGTGAGGAACTTGGAGCACTTATTGCTCGCGAGACCGGAAAAGTGCTATGGGATGCGTTGGGCGAAGTCAATGTGGTGGCAGGGCGCGGTGCCATCAGTAAAGCCTCGTTTGAAGAACGTGCCGGTGAAAAACAAAAAGACTTGGGGGGCGGGTTGAGTAGCCAGCTTGCACATCGCGCGCATGGTGTAATGGCGATTTATGGGCCGTATAATTTCCCTGCGCATTTGCCCAACGCGCATATGATGCCTGCATTATTGGCGGGAAATACGCTGGTAGTTAAACCATCTGAACAAGCGCCCGCTGTGGCGGAGTTTCTCTTTATATTATGGGAAAAGGTGGGGTTGCCTAAGGGTGTAGTTAATCTCGTACAAGGTGGACTGGTCACGGGTGTTGCACTCGCGGCGAATCAAAGCCTTGCGGGGATTTTGTTCACTGGCAGCTATGCGACGGGCAAAAAATTGCATGAAGGGTTGGCGGGGCGACCAGAGGTGATGCTCGCGCTGGAGATGGGCGGCAATAACCCATTAGTAATATGGGATGCTGAGAATGTAGATGCTGCGGCAGACCTCGCTATTCAATCGGCATATATCACGTCAGGCCAGCGTTGCACCTGCGCTCGTCGCTTGATTCTGCCGAAAGGTACGGCGGGTGACAAACTGATTGAAACATTGATAGCACGTATGAAGCATATCCAAATTGGATTGCCGTTTGATGAGGTGCCTCCTTTTATGGGACCATTGATTAATGAAGCAACGGCGGAATTGCTGCTGGGTGCGCAAAAGGCATTGCTCGATGCAGGGGCGACGTCGCTGGTGAAAATGGAACGACTTAATGATGATGTTCCGCTTATTTCTCCTGCCTTAATAGATGTGACAACGCTTGTTGAGCGTGAAGATACAGAATATTTTGGTCCGCTATTACAGGTGATTCGTGTGGATGATTTTGATGCGGCGATGCTGGAAGCGAATAATACGGCCTATGGTTTGTCAGCGTCGCTTGTGACAGATAATGATGCGTTGTGGGAGCGCTTCTTGAGTGAGGCACGAGCAGGGGTGGTGAATCGCAACCGTCCAACCTCTGGTGCGTCAGGCAATGCACCGTTCGGTGGGGTGGGGCATAGTGGAAACTTGCGCCCGACAGCCTATTATGCAGTAGATTATTGTGCCTATCCTGTCGCCAGCTTGGTGAAGGATGAAGTGGTGGCAGATGTAATGACGGGGCTAAATGGATGACCTATTTTGAAGTGCAATGTGACGGTATCGTGGGGCCGACTCATCATTATGGTGGGTTGAGCCATGGTAATGTTGCCTCTGCTGGTAACGCGCAAACAGCCTCATATCCGCGAAAAGCTGCCCTGCAGGGTCTGGAGAAAATGGCGTTAGTGCATTCGCTCGGCTGCAAGCAGCTGGTGATTCCGCCGCATATTCGTCCGAGCCGTATGTTGCTTAAATTATGTGGTTTTGATGGTGATTTACAAGGCCGGCTTGATGCTGCATATGAACAAGCGCCTGACATTCTCTCTGCTTGTTATTCTTCTGCACATATGTGGGTGGCGAACATGGCAACGGTGTCGCCTGCGGTAGATGCCCAGAACGGCATTTTGCATCTGACGCCCGCGAATTTAGCATCCACACTCCATCGCGCCCAAGAGGCTGAGCAGAACTATACGCTCCTTAAAACAATGTTTGGTGATGCGGCGAGGGTGCATAAGCCGCTGCCTGCATGTGTGAGTTTGACCGATGAAGGTGCGGCAAACCATATGCGCTTTTGTGGCGCGCATGGTGAGACTGGCGTTGAGGTGTTTGTGTATGGCAAAGAAGCGGCGAATGCTGATGCACCCGCACCATCAAAATATCCCGCACGTCAGACCTATGAGAGTGTGAGAATGCTGGCGCGAAGTCATCACCTTTCGGATGATCGTATTGTCTTTATTCAGCAAACACCAGAGGCGATTGATGCCGGCGTTTTCCACAATGATGTGATCGCGATGAGCAATGAAACGCTGCTTATCCACCACGAAAAGGCATTTTTAGACAGTGACGCAAAGATTTCTGAGATTAACGAGAAATTAGATAACGCATCGCTGAATGTGATGACGATACGCGAAGATGCATTGCCGCTCGCTGATGCAGTGAGCAGTTATTTCTTCAATAGTCAGATTTTGTCCCTAGCTGATGGCACAATGGCGATTATTGCTCCAGCAGAATGCAAGGAGAATGCCACCGCTCATCAGGCAATGGAAGCCTTGCGTGATGCAAATGATAGCCCTATTTCTACTATATATTATAGCGATTTACGTGAAAGCATGAGGAATGGAGGTGGCCCTGCATGTCTGCGTTTGCGTGTGGCGATGGATGAGCAAGGTTGGCAGCAAATACTGCCGAGTGTGAAATATAGTGAGGGGCTTCATAGGAAGCTAGAGGGGATCATTAATGAGGTCTATTTAGAGAAAATTACCTTCGATGATTTGCGCAATGCTGTCTTTTTTAAGCATTGTGAGAAAACCACACAGAAAATAGTGAGTCTGCTGCTCAATCACTAAAATGCATCTCAAATTAATCAAAAATATATAATTTATTAACTATTTGTGCTATACTATGGCTCGTTGGACAAGAATATGGAGCAAAAAATTTATGCGTAAAGGGATTTTAAGGCGTTATATAAAACGCGAAGAAGGTGCGACTATCATCGAATATGCGATTGTAGCCCCTATTCTCTTTTTAATGGTCATGGGAATCATAGAGTTTTCACTGCTTATGTATGCGCAGTCGGTTCTTGACAGTGCCACCACGCAATCTGCTCGTTTTGGTACGACGAATAGTGATTATGTCGATGAATATGTCAATCCAGATGAGATTGGTGGTCGCTCGCCCTTTATTATCTCTAATATTGAACGCCGCGCAGTTAAATCCGCACTGTTAGATAAAGACAAGCTCTCAATAGATACCTCAACATTTGGACAATGCGGAAACTCAACACTCTATAATGTAAGCTATCGTTGGGAATTTTTTACACCGTTTATTGGCGAGTTTTTCACAAGCGCACAATGTGGCAGCGCAGGAGTTGCGGGTGATGTGGGGGCGTATAATATTTGTTCCTCTGCTTTTGTTACCAATGAAGAATGTGACTAAAGATCTAGAAAATATAAGAAATATAGGACAGCATTATGATACAGACATTACGACGTTATATTACAGGAGAAAAAGGGGTGGCATACATTGAGTTTGCTCTTGTCTTGCCAATTTTGCTATTGCTTTTTGTGGGCGGTTTAGAGCTGACACGTTTTGTTATGGTGAACCAAAAAGTTGATATGGCGTCTCATGGGTTGGCAAATTTCCTTTCGATGCAAGATGAACCAATGGATGTGAGTGCCTCTGTACTTGATAGTGCTTTTACGTCACTTATAAGACCATTTGGTGTATCGGAAGCAGGGTATCGAGTGCTTGAATTGCGTCCTGACTTGCCGAATGAACAGGCTGATGGCTATCCCTTAGTCGTTGAAGAAGATAAGACATCAGGCGCTGCAGGTCCTACACGCGTCGGTACCGAAGGTGGAAAAGTAACAGGCGATGTTGTCAGAGATATTCGCGTTGATAGCGGAGAATTTTTGGTCGCTGTTGAGACGTATTTTACCTATAAAAGCATTGTACCTGGTATGGCAAATGCACTCACTGCACTTGGGGTTGCTCCTCCTGATTTAGAAGGAAGTCAACTTTATAAACGCTCTGTCGTGCGCCATAGATTGGCAAACTTTGAGTTGTTAAAGGGCTCGCCAACGAATCCTTCTGAGCCTCTCTGCTGCGGAACCTATTGTGATAACCCGGCACCAAGCTGTGCATGTTCATCAGCAACGGATGTGAGAACATGTAGTAAATCGGATGGTGCGGCATATGACAATTGTGTTTATAAATATTGCCCGCCGAACCCGTGCAAGGCGCGAGGTGACTGCCCTGTATATGAATCATGTTCGGTGACGAATACATGTCCATCAAGTTGCGCCCCTAATTGCGGTGGCGGCGGCGGTTGATTAGTGCAATAATTAATTGAAAAATATAACTAATATTAACATTGAGGCTAATATGTTGACAAAGAAAAATTTTATACGCAATCAAGAGGGTGGCGTGCTCATTTTTATGGTGATATCCAGCGCATTGTTAATTACGGCTGTAGGGTTGGCAATTGATGCGGGGCGTGTCTTCTTAGTAAATTCAAAAGCACAAACAGCACTCGATGCTGCGGTCATTTCTGCCGCCTCTGTGTCTTACGCGCCCATTGATGCACCAGATGCTGCAAAACTTAATGCGCTTGTTGAGCAGCGCGGGGATGATTTCTTCGCCGCTAATTTCCCAACAGGTTATATGGGAGTGACTGTGGGCCCGAATAATGCGAGTTTCGCGCCAACTGACGATAAAGGTACCGCTGTGCGCGGTGAGCTAAATCTCACAGTGAACACCTTCTTTGGTGATTTTGCCATGACCTTCTTTGGTGGTGAGGGGCTGGATAGCGTCACTATGGATGAGTTCGCCGAAGTGAAGCGCGTTATACCTGATATTGATTTTGAAATAGCATTGGCGCTTGATTATACGATGTCTATGTGTGAACCGAATTGTGCATCTAAGTTTGCTTACATGCGTGAATCAGTGGGCCTACTCATTAATTCTCTTGAAAGCTCATTACAGGCGACATCAGGCGGCACAGACATTCGATATGCTTTTATTCCTTTCACCCACACAGTGAAGGTGGACGACACAGTAAAAGATTTGAATCTTGCGAACTTTATAAATAGCAAAGCACTCAAGCAAACGATAGATACGCTCCCAAACCTGCATGGTTTAAAAGAAGACACGTCAGATATTATTGGCGACTTAGCATCTATTGAACCTGATACAACGGGTCAAGCCGTGAGTGGAACCAATGTAGGTGTAGGTGCATATTGGGGTTGGTCAGCACTGAGAAGTAAATCAACTGGGCAATTCACTGGTTCGTCTGCGCATGATAAAGCACCTGTGGTGCTCAATAATGATGAAACATTCAAGATGTTACTCTTATTGACAGATGGGGAAAATGAAAAAGCTGTCATAGACACCAGTGACCTTAAAGATCCATGGAAAGAGCAGGACGACGCCTCTGCCGATAGAGCGCAAGAAGCGGCATGTGCTGGGGCTAAAAGAGAAGGTATCGAACTGCGCACGATTGCATTTGCGGTGGAAGATGCCGCTGCGCGTAAGCGTTTAGAAGAGTGCGCTTCGGTGCGTGATGGCGTGAGATTTTATTACGAAGTAGAAGATGCGGATGATGCCGCAGGGTTGCGCGATGTCTTCCGTCAAATCGCAAATGATTTGATTGATTTGCGCTTGAGTAAATAGTCCCATTCATAACCATTTTCAAAAGCGTGAGCAGCTGTTATTCTGCTCACGCTTTTGAATGTAATGGAAAATATATGTATCTGAGTAATGCACAACGTGTGGTGATTAAAATTGGCTCTTCCCTTTTGGTGGGGGCGGATGGTGCTGTGCGTGCTGCATGGCTCAAAACCTTCGCTTCAGACATTGCCGCACTGCGTGCCGAGGGCAAAGAAGTGTTAGTCGTCTCCTCTGGTGCCGTGGGTTTGGGGCGAGCTGTGTTGCGTTTCAAGAACGATACAAACTTGAAGCTTGCAGAAAAGCAAGCGGCTGCGGCATGTGGTCAGATCGCATTGATTGACGCATGGAAAGATGCGCTGAATGCGCATAATATTCCGACTGCGCAAATGCTACTGACATTAGGCGACAGTGAGCATCGCAAACGTTACCTCAATGCGCGGGCAACCTTGAATACGCTCTTAGCCAAGGGTGCTGTACCAATTATCAATGAGAATGATACGGTGGCAACGGCAGAACTCCGCGTGGGCGATAATGACCGCTTAGCAGCGAGAGTAGCGCAGATGGCCGGTGCGGATGTGTTGCTGATGTTCTCCGACGTGGATGGGCTGTATGATGCTAATCCTGCGAAGAATGTTGATGCGAAGCGTTTTGACAAGGTAGAAGACATAACGGATGACATACGCAGCTATGCGTCAGGGAGTGGGTCTAATGTCGGCACAGGCGGTATGGTCACCAAGCTCGATGCCGCAGAGATTGCGATGGGTGCAGGTTGTCATATGGTGATTGCCTCAGGCACGCAGCAGCATCCAATAAAACGCATTGCAGATGGCGGTGCAGGTACATGGTTTATTGCAAAGGAATCCGCGGCAACGGCACGCAAAGCGTGGATTGCTGGCGCACTAAACACGCTGGGGACATTCACGGTGGATGATGGTGCAGCTTCCGCCCTCACTAAGGGTAATAGCTTGCTGTCCGCTGGTGTTGTGGCATGTGACGGTGTGTTTGACCGTGGCGACGCGATAGTGATTCTCGATAGTAAGGGCATCAAAATAGCGCACGGATTGGCGGCTTATAGTGCTGATGATAGCACGCGCATACTAGGCAAAAAAAGCGACCAGATTGAAGCTATACTCGGCTATCATGCCGGCGATACTCTCATTCATCGCGACGACTTGGTATTGTTGTAAGTCCACTTTTAGTGTATGATACGGCGCAGAATAAGGAGAAAAAAATGCAGGCAGCAATGGCAGAGACAGAAAATGTAAAGCAGATGATGGCGGAGATGGGTGCCTATGCCCGTGCGGCGGCAACCGAGCTTTCAGAAGCCTCTGAAGAGCAGAAGAATGACGCGCTGCGTGCAGCGGGTGATGCTATGATGGTGCATAAAAGTGCGATTAAAGATGCCAATGCTCTCGATATGGCGTTTGCCCGTGAGAAGGGCTTGAGCGGGGCGATGCTCGATCGTTTAGCGCTGGATGATGCGCGTATTGACGCGATGGCGGATGGCTTGCGTGCAATTGCAGCACTCGGTGATCCGGTGGGGCATATTTTGAAGGAATGGGATCGACCAAATGGTTTGAGAATGCAACGTGTCTCTGTGCCGCTCGGTGTGATTGGTATCATTTATGAATCCCGTCCCAATGTGACAGCAGATGCGGGTGCGCTGTGTTTGAAATCAGGTAATGCAGTGATTCTGCGTGGTGGATCGGAAAGTTTGCATTCGTCCACGGCAATCGTCGATGCATTGCATGATGGTCTTCGTGTCGCAGGCATTACGGTTGATGCAATTCAACTCATTCCCACACGTGATCGCGATGCGGTGGGTGAAATGCTGCGTATGTCTGGTACGATTGATGTGATTATTCCGCGTGGCGGGCTCGGATTAACCAAGCGCGTGGCGGAGGAAAGCCGAGTGCCGACCTTGCTGCATTTGGATGGTAATTGTCATACGTATATTCATAAATCCGCTGATGTGCAGATGGCACTGGATGTGGTGAAAAATGCGAAGTTGCGCCGTACAGCTATTTGCGGTGCGACAGAATCTCTCGTGATGGATGCGACTATTGCACCGGCGTTCTTGCCAAAGCTTGCCGATATGCTGTTGGCAGAAGGCTGTGAAGTGCGTGGCGGGGCGAAAGCATGTGCGTTGGAACCGCGCTTAACGCCTGCGGACGAATCCGATTGGGCAGAAGAATATCTTGATAAGATCGTGTCGGTGAAATTGGTGGATGGACTGGAGCAAGCGATTGCCCATGTGAATCGCTATAGTTCGCATCATACTGATGCGATTATTGCTGCCGATGAGGATGCGGCGGTGGAATATCTGGCACGGGTCGATAGTGCGATTGTGATGCATAATGCGTCGACACAATTTGCAGATGGTGGAGAATTTGGTTTTGGTGCTGAGATTGGTATTGCAACAGGAAGGCTGCATGCGCGTGGCCCCGTTGGTGTTGAGCAGCTCGTGACCTATAAATATGTCGTGCGTGGCGATGGTCATGTCCGAGCGTAAACGTGTTATACTCCTCGGGGGATCATTTAATCCTGCGCATGCGGGGCATATCCATATTAGCCTGCAAGCGATGCAAGCACTTGGTGCACATGAAGTGTGGTGGCTGCTTTCACCGCATAACCCTCTCAAAGAAAAATCAGATATTGCAGATTACGAACTGCGCTATGGGCATGCGGTTTCGCTGACAGACGGGTTGCCGATTCATATTTCACGTTTTGAGAAAGAGCATCAATTACAATATAGCGCAGACACGATTTGCGCGTTAAAAAGCACCTATGACCATGAATTCATATGGCTAATCGGCTCCGATAATCTGCTGAATTTTCATCAATGGAAAGAATGGAAGAGCATTACTGAGCTGCTGCCAATAGCGGTCTATGACCGTGCGCCACATGTTGAAGAGTCGCTAAAAAGTGAGGCTGCACAGTATTTATTAGCGTATAGAATGTCGCCCGACATTGCTAGAAAACAATCGCTTAACATGCCTGCGTTTATTCCCCTTAGATTGCAGATGCACCCAGAGTCTGGCACCCGCCTTAGGAAAAAGCTTGGAAAATCAACATTTTTAGCGCATAATAATTAGAAGGATACGAGGACAGCATGTTCGAGTTAACCTTGAACGTTACGACGTGGCTTAGCCGTGCGTAGGTCGGAAGACCGTCGCGGGGCAATGAAGATAACCAACCTTGGAGACTGACTTATTACATCCTATATCAATGATTTAAATGACCCTAAACAAGTATGTGAATTCATAGTAGCAGAGCTTGATGATGATAAAGCTGAAGAGATTGTATCTGTCAATCTGGCGGGTAAAACCAGTATTGCTGATTATATGGTGATCGCGAGTGGTATGTCGCAACGTCACGTTGGCGCGCTGGCTGAGAAGCTATCGCATGCCCTTAAAGAACAGGGTCTAGAGGTCGGAGCAATTGAAGGTAAAGATCAGTGCGAATGGGTGCTGCTTGATACGGGTGATGTGATTGTGCATCTCTTCCGCCCCGAAGCTCGCGAGCATTATAACCTGGAGAAATTATGGTCTGTTCCCTCACCTGAGTTGGTGAGTGAGGACACGGTTTAGCGTTCACAGAACACTTTCACAACCTGTTGATTCTTTCGCATATTGCGGCTGATGCTTTTATAGCTTAGTTCGTTTATGTAAGCGTTGGGCTGTCGGGCTAGGCCTCGATGCAGTTTATGTTCCTTCAAAAAGCGCATCATTGCATCCAGCGGTACGGTGCTTGAGCTTCCTAGAAACCGTTTGGATTTATTGAGCCCTGCTGCATTAATTCCCACTACGGCGCCTTGACGGTTAATCACAGGGCCACCACTCAGCCCTTGATTAGCATCGCTCACCGTATTGCGTTTTTTGATCGCCCAGCGATCCATCTCATAGCGTATTTTTCCTGTGCTAAAGTCCTGCTCTGCCAACACTTTCCGTTCAAATGTCAGCGCCACTTCGCCATGCTCGCCCTTTGGGTAGCCTATGATGAACCCTAAATCATCTTTCATCAGTTTTTTATAGGATTTCCCTAAGGCAAGTGGCTGCGTTGGTTTGTTTGAGATATCACTCTCGGTCACGAGTAAGGCTGCATCCGATTTGGAATCAATCGCCATCAATTTGGCCGGGACATAACGCGACTTCGTCACGTTTTTGGTGCGCCTACTGGTGAGGGTTGTGGCATGTTGCGAGTATAGATAGATGGCGTTGCAATCATCCACCACATGCCGTGCTGTCATCCAGACATGCTTCGAATTAATGAGGAACGCTGTGCCCCCGGTATTCTGTCCTGGTTTATGCTGTGCGGCCGGAATTCGGACATCAATAGGTTTGCTGTTTGCAGCGTGCAGGTGTGATGCCAGTAAAAGGCTCGCACACGATAGTGCGAGTGCATGAAAGAACGATGAATATGTCTGCCTCAAAAAGAACCCCTTATTTTGGGTTATTATAGCATAGTTGGAGGTGTGAGTACAGCCGGTGAGATTGGGTGTGGTCAATGACTAGTGCATGCTGTAGGTTGTAACTATGAATATCCTCCTTATATCCGTGGGAAAATGGAAAAAATCGCCAGAAAGAGACCTGTTTGAGCATTATGCTGGGCGGATGTCGTGGCAGCTTGAGCTGAAAGAAATCGAGAGCAAAGAACTGCATGATAAGGCGAAGCAAAAGCGCGAAGAAGCAGATAAAATCCTCAAAGCGGCGAGTGCTTTTAATGCCCATCATATCATCGCGTTGGATGAGCGCGGAAAAACAATGTCGAGCCGAGATCTAGCAACCCTGTTCGGTCGGTGGCAGGATGAAGGCTCACCAAAAGTTGCTATCATCATAGGTGGCCATGCAGGCTTGGATGCGTCTGTGCGCGAGAAAGCTAGTCGTACCCTTTCTTTCGGTTCGATGACATGGCCACATTTGCTGGTGCGTCCGCTCATAGCTGAACAACTATACCGCTCTCAGTGTATTTTATCGGGTCATCCTTATCATAGAGATTAGAACTATTTGCATGAAGATGTCCCTATGCGTATAATGTAGGGACATAGGAGAAATACATGGCTGCGACAAGACAACATACACTTTCAACATTTGATGAAAAACTCACCGAACTCGCTGATAAGATGGTCGAGATGGGCGCCGCTGTGCGCGTATCTGTCGAGCTGGCGGGTAAAGCGTTGGTGAAGCCAGAAGAAGAAGTACTCAAAGCAG
>CALJMC010000100.1 GCA_937982385.1 uncultured Rickettsiales bacterium
AAGCGCATTCCAGAGATTCAGGGAGTCGATCGCATATGGTATTGCGGCGCGTGGCAACGCTATGGCTTCCATGAAGATGGCTTATTAAGCGCAGTCATGGTCGCAGAAAAAATGGGAATCACCCCACCGTGGAAATAACACCCGCCATATACCAAGCCAAAGTCATGCATAAACGGCATTTTCCTGCCGTCAACCACTTCACTTATAGCGTTTTTTATCTCGCTTTACCCCTCTCAGACCTCACAAAACCAACCATCACAGACTGTCTTGCGATCAACCGGACAGCTCCAATGAGCTTTCACACCAAAGACCATGGTGCACGTGATGACAGCAGCATGACGGACTGGATTGAAAACATCTTGGACAGCTATAACTTAGGCGAGACCATCACCAATATCATGTTGGTCAGTATGCCGCGCATCTTGGGCTATGTGTTCAACCCCGTTAGTTTTTGGATGTGCTACGATGCATGTGGCGATCTGCGCGCGGTGCTTTCAGAGGTAAATAATACGTTTGGCGAAACACATAGTTATGTATCTCTGCATGATGATCACCGTCCCATTCTACCCAACGACGTGCTGAGCGCAGCCAAAGTTTTTCATGTATCTCCCTTCCTCAAGCGCGAAGGACATTACACCTTCAGATTCGCTGACACACCTTCAAAACTAGGCATCTGGATTGATTTTTATGACGCTGAGGGAAACAAACAGCTAGAAACTGCTCTCACGGGGACACTCTCTCCCATGTCAAAACTATCACTGAGAAAAGCCTTCTGGACACATCCGTTAGTAACACTCAAGGCTATTACACTCATACACTGGCAGGCGATCAAAATTATGGCTAAAAAAATTCGCTATATCTCCAGACCGAAGCAGATTGATAGCCGCACTAGCAGTACCAAAGACTAGACCATTCCTGTTCACCTTAACTAATTGTAATTTTAAGGACATCTTGATGTCACCCGCTTTGACTATAATGGTATATTACATATAAGGATAAAAAATGCTTCAAGAGACGATTCGTGATAAATTTTTAAAAGCCTTCGAAAATATCGAATATGGCAGCCTCACGCTCCATACCCCTGACGGAAAAACATTGCTTTTTCAAGGTAATCAGCCTGGTGAAAATGCACGCCTTTCCATCAAAGATTGGCGCACATTCACATTATTTGCAACACGTGGCGACATTGGCCTGACCGAAGCCTATCGCGATGGTTGGTGGGAAACGGATGATCTCACAGCACTGCTCGCTATGGGTTTACGTAATGACGAGCACCTCAATGATTTTATGTATGGCAATTTCATCTCCCGCGCCGTATTGCGTTTTATGCATTTTCTCAATAGCAATACGCTCAACGGCAGCAAGCGTAACATTCATGCACATTATGACATTGGAAATGAGTTTTTTGAACTATGGCTCGACCCTTCCATGACCTATTCTTCTGCCCTCTATAACAATGCATCAGACACTCTCGAACAAGCCCAATACAACAAATATGACCGCATGATTGAGCGCCTCGGCACAACATCAGGCTCCCTCATTGAAGTAGGGTGCGGCTGGGGCGGGTTCGCTGAACGTGCCTTACAAAAACATGACTTTGGCATCAGAGGCATTACACTATCAGAAGAACAAAAATCTTATGCAGACAAACGCTTAGGCGGAGGTGCTGACATTGTTCTCGAAGATTATCGCAAACAAGAAGGTACGTTCGACAACATCATATCCATTGAGATGTTCGAAGCCGTGGGAGAAAAATACTGGCCGACCTATTTCGACAAGCTCACATCCATGCTCAACAACAACGGACGCGCAGTGGTGCAAACCATTACCATTGGCGAAAAATATTTCGACACTTATCGTAAAACGAATGACATGATTCGCGCATTTATCTTCCCTGGCGGCATGCTGCCTACCAAAACACGTTTTGAGCAAGAGGCTAATCGCGCAGGATTGCGTGTGAATGACAACTTCGCCTTTGGTCAGGATTATGCCACCACATTGCGCGAGTGGCTCGCCACCTTCGAAGCCAAACTTCCGCAAATTCGCGCACAAGGTTTCGATGAGCAGTTCATCCGTTTGTGGCGCTTCTATTTATGTGCATGTATTGCAGGATTTGACGTAAAGCGTACTGATGTCATTCAAGTGGAGCTTTCTCATGCTGCGTAAACATTTTATTGTTAGCCTCATGGCAACATTTATCGCATTCCCCGCATTTGCTGCACCTGAATTTGTAAAAGCACGCATCAACAACGCGTTGGAAGTTGGTTCAAGCCGCTTTACCTACATGTTTTGGGACGTCTATGACATCTCGCTCTATGCAGCGCACGGGAAATGGGACAAAACCAGAACCTTCGCACTCAGCCTGAGTTATCTGCGCGACCTTGAAGGCAAAGCCATCGCCGAGCGTTCTGCTGAGGAAATCCGCACAATTGGCTTCACCGACGAAGTGCGCTTGGCGGCGTGGTTCTCTGAGATGAATCGCATTTTCCCTGATGTCACTGAAAACAGTATGCTTACAGGAATTTATGTTCCCAATGCACCCACCATATTTTTCCTAGATGGCAAAGCGATCGGCACCATCCAAGACCCTGAATTTGGCGCATGGTTCTTCAATATATGGCTATCTCCAAACACCTCACAACCAACACTTCGTCGCAAATTATTGAGGCTAAGCTGATGACACAAGCCTCGCATATTTCACGCAGCGCATTGCTGCATTATGCTTTGCTTGCCTTCCCCATAGCATTCGCAGGCATGCCACTTTATGTCTATGCGCCAGATTTCTACGCCACCCAATATGGGCTATCACTCACTCTCATTGGCAGCATATTGCTTATGTTACGCCTGATTGATGCGGTGCAAGACCCTCTGATCGGTCACCTCAGTGATAAACATAGCCGCCACCGTCTGCCCATTATGGCAGTGGCCGCCATTGCGCTTGCACTTAGTTTCTATGCACTCTTCATGCCGCCTCAAACTGATTCCATCATCATGTGGTTTGCGATCTGTATCTTCATCGCTACCACTTCATTTAGCGTTCTCGCCATCAACCTAAATACACTGGGTGGGCTATGGAGTGATAACAAAGATGACAAAACACGTATCGCAAGCTTCCGTGAAGCGATTGGCCTCATAGGGTTACTCTTTGCCGTGTCGCTTCCAGCCATCTTACACATCTCTATGCCCGCGACTAAATCCTTTGCATGGTTGAGCGGCACCCTCGCTATCGTCATGATTATAGCCCTCACCATGTTCACAAAATGGGTCAAACAACATGCCGCGGCCATTAGCACCACCACCTCACCCACCCTCAGCTTCAAAGCCTTTGCTGAAACACTTAAAGGTGCCAATCGCCGCCTCTTCATCATCTATGCGCTCAGCATGCTCGGCTCAAGCTTTCCTGCCGTACTGCTCCTCTTCTTTGTGCGTGACTTGCTCGGCGCAGAAGAACTTACAGGGCTGTTTCTCACACTCTATTTCCTCAGCGGTGCCGCAGCCATGCCACTTTGGAACATCGTCAGTCGCATTTGGGGCAAACAGCACGCGTGGTTAGCTGCCATGCTCATCGCCGTTATAAGTTTCATATGGGTCTGCGGGCTATCATCAGGTGACATTGTCGCCTATGCCATCATTTGTATTATTTCGGGCATCGCACTCGGTGCTGACCTCGCCTTACCTCCCTCCATGCTTTCGGACAATATTGATAAAAATAATCAAAGACATATGGCCAGCCTGCAGTTTAGCCTTCTTACCTTCCTCAGCAAAGTCGCGCTCGCCGTGGCATCAATCGCTGCATTCTCATTGCTCGACAGCGCAGGGTTTGTTGCCGCTGCAGAGAATAATAAAGACAGTTTGAGCATGCTCAGCCTCACCTATGGGCTTATTCCATGTCTCTTCAAATTACTCGCCGCCGCTTTTTTGTGGCGTAGTATCATACTCAAAAAACAGGAGGTAATAAATGAAAAAAATACTAACAATCATAGCAATAGGAGCGACTATCATGTTTAGCGGATGCAGTGGAAACACATTAGACTATTACGATAATTCAACGCCAGCAGTAAGCATTGAAGATTATTTCAATGGTCCCATCAAAGCATGGGGACTTGTCCAAGACTGGCGCGGACGCGTCACCCGTAAATTCGACGTAACGATGGTCGGTGAATGGAAAGACGGTGTCGGCACACTCACAGAAGACTTCAACTATTATGATGGCGAAACACAGCGTCGCATATGGACCATCACCAGACTTGCTGATGGCACCTATGAAGGACGCGCTGACGACATCATAGACAAAGCGGTTGGCGCCACCAATGGCAACGCTGTTCAGTGGAAATATATGATGGATTTACCCGTTGGCGACACCAGCTATAAACTCACCTTCGATGACTGGATGTTCATGATGAATGACGGCGTGTTGATAAATCGCTCTTACCTCAAAAAGTTTGGGATTACCGTTGCAGAACTCACCCTCTTCATGCAAAAACAATAATATGAACAATTATCACGGCGAACATATCTGGATTATTGGGGCAAGCAGCGGTATTGGCGCGGCACTTGCCTCTGAACTCGCTGCCCGTGGAGCAACGCTCATCCTCTCCGCACGCCGTGAAGAACAATTGCAAAAAATTGCTGATACGTTAGAAGGCTCACATATCGTCTGTCCGCTCGATGTCACCGATTATGCCGCCTTAGAAGATGCATCCTCATGGATTGCAGGTGAAGTCGGCACCATCGACCGCATCATCTTTATGGCAGCTATCTATCAACCCGGTAGCATCACCAGCATAGAACCTAGCTTCATTGCGAAGATGGTAGAAGTAAACCTCACCGGTGCGCTCAACGTCTCACGCATTGCGTTGGAGCGCCTAAGCAGACAGCCTTCAGGTCAACTCACACTCTGTGCGTCAGTCGCAGGCTATGCGGGACTCCCTAACTCTCAGCCCTATAGCGCAACCAAAGCCGCCATTATCAACCTTGCTGAAACACTCGCTAATGATGCGCCAGAACATATCAACATCAAGCTCATCAGCCCCGGTTTTGTTCGTACACCCATGACTGACAAAAATGATTTTGAGATGCCTATGCGGATTGAGCCTGACGATGCCGCAAAACATATTGCAAATAACTTAACATCAAAAAAATTCGAGATTCATTTCCCTAAACGCTTCACCTATTTTGTGAAGTTTATTGCATCTTTGCCCTATTGGTTGCAACTTCCCATCACCAAGAAATTCAAGGCATAATCATGGCACCCACAAAACTCATGCATATGCTCACCTACCTTGGCGCCATCCCATTTGTTATATGTGCGATCGCCATTGCATTCGACATTTCCCCCATTCCCATAGACGGGCATCATAGCTTTCCATCATGGGAGATGATTTTGCTAACCTACAGCGCGATCATTTTATCATTCATGGGCGGAATTCATTGGGGCGTCGCCATGCACACACCTGAGAAAGACGGAACACTGAAACGCGCATTATGGAGCAATGTTCTCAGCCTGACTGGTTGGCTTGTTCTGTTGATTCCAAGCACGTTCATTGCACTAAGCATACTCTGTGCATTTTATATAATCTTATGGGTGTCTGACGTGCGCTACACCAAACGCGGCATCTTCCCCCTTTGGTTTGCCACTATGCGTACACGCGTTTCCTACCTGGTCATCACCTCCCTACTCATTGCTATTGCAACATTATAGAAAGCTGCCGCCATGCCCCTCCCCACGATCGCCATCATTGGTGCAGGACTCACAGGACTAACACTCGCAGGACGCCTAAAGCACAAAGCAAATATCACACTCTTTGATAAGTCGCGCGGTGTTGGTGGCAGACTCTCAACACGCTATGCAGGCGATTATGAATTTGACCATGGCGCTCAAACTATCCAAGCTACCCATCCAGAATTTATCACATTTATGAAATATCTCGAAGCGGATGGCATCGTTGCCGCCTGGCAGGACGGCTATGTCGGCGTTCCAAAGATGAATGCCATTGGCAAGCATCTCGCCAAAGAATTACACATCAAGGCTGGCACCCATATTAGCAGCGTCACCAAAACGGGCGAACACTGGAAAATCACCGATAATGAGGGGAATGATGTCGGCATTTTTGATGTCGTCATCTGCACCGCACCACCAGAACAAAATTGCGTCATTATGCCAGATATATTCTCTCATAAAGATGCAATTCGCACGCGCAAACTTCGAGGCTGCTACGGCTTAATGCTAGGGTTTGAAACGGCGCCAAACATCACTATTCCCGAGCTAGAGAGCGATATCATTAAATCCATAGTGAAAAACCACGAAAAACCCAGTCGTGACACGCGATATTCACTGATGATTCTAACCCATTATGATTGGGCAGAGGCACGTATGGAGACTGATTCTAATGAAGTAAAAACAGCTATCATCAACGCGGCATCAACCTTATGTGGCACCGACCTGAACACAGCCGAGCATCAAGCACTCCATACATGGCGCTATGCTAATGTGAAAGAGACAGGCATTGAGGCTGGCTATAGTGATGCATCGCTTAAACTAGCGGCATGCGGTGATTGGTGCCTAAATGGCGACGCTGAAAGTGCCTATTTAAGCGCCCTCCACACGGCAACATCTATAGAAGAGTTACTCTAATCATCGCACCAATTCCTTTTGAATTGCAGCAATAACTTTGGTCGAGGCTGGTTTTGTAGTAGATGCAAAATGATCAACTAAGCGGCCATCTTTACCAATTAAATATTTATGGAAGTTCCATTTAGGTGATTTTAAGAAGCCAACCTTATCATTCGCCCACTTATAAAATGGATGCGCCTCACTCCCCTTCACATGATTAATTTGAGTCAAAGGGAACGTCACATTATATTTGCTTTCAGTAAACTCGCATACCGCCTCATTGCTGTCGAACTCCTGCCCGCCAAAATCTGGCGAGGGCACACCCAACACCACCAATCCTTGATCACCAAAGTTCTGATGCAGCGATTGCAAATCAGTATATTGCCCTGTCAGCCCACATTGCGATGCTGTGTTAACCACTAGCACAACCTTGTCTTTGAAGTCAGCAAGCGACTGCTCTTCACCATCCATCATCATGAATGAAAAACTATGTGCATTCTGTTCTATCGTCATAGGAATCTCCTTTGATTGTGCTGTGTTGGCGGCAAGAAGACCAATCAACATTACTGTAAAAATCCGCTTCATATTGTTCTTCCCTTATCCATTTTACTCAAAAATAGTTTGCTATCACTCACAATCTGTTTTCGTTTTTCAGCATCCATATTACTCAGCGTACGATACATCATTCCCATACGATGATTACCCTTTAGCTTATCATGATGCTCAATCAAAAAATTCCAATAGAGATAG
>CALJMC010000101.1 GCA_937982385.1 uncultured Rickettsiales bacterium
TGATCAACATGCAGTCTCGTTTTGCACTGACCACCTTGTCGCCAGATGAGCAGCCGGCACTTGCAATTAGCTTTAGTGACTCTATTGACGACCCCGTACTTAATATTGATACACGCGAAATTGAGAAGTTTGTTGCGAAAAGGAAACTGCACTAGTCTCCGTGCGGTTCATTTTTGCACTATCTTCGCGCTTCATTGCAACAGCCGCATAAATATCGCAAACTGTGACTATATGCGAAAGGATACGCCTAATGGACTTCTTTGATAAAGGTGCCGAGGCTAAGCTAGTTGAGCGGTTGACTGATTTAGTGGATGACGTGGAAGGGTGGACAAGCGTTGTCTTCGCCTTTGACGGTCTACTGGAAGAATATCGTAGTGGCTATCAAATTAAAATAGCGCTTAATATGCTTAAAGACCTGCTCCGCGGCGAAGAGGTGGAAGCATATGTCTTTGAAGACAGCACTGTAGCGTTGCTTTGCTTTGATACACCGAGGCAAATGCTTGATAAGGCTGTCTTCCAATTGCGTTACTTGTTCATGGATGACCCGCTCGCCTATACCCCTGATGGTGAGGAAAATACACGTTTCTGTGACTTTTACGATGTAGAAGCAGAATTTAATGATTTCTCGACATTTGCGCGTCGCAAAATGCTTGGCAATAAGATTGGTGCTCCGGAAATGCCAGAAGAACGACCTATTCCAGCAGCAGCAGCAAAGAAGCTTGGGCAGACGAGCGGTGGTGGCATTTTTAAACAGATTAAAGGCTTGAAGAGCGGTTTCTTCAATGCGAATAGCTTGGTCGGAATTGAACGTGATTTGCGCAATGTTGATTTGCGTCCTGCATTGAGGCGTCAGGCTGTCTGCGCCGCAATTCCTGAAATGATGGTACGCCGTGTGTTTGATGAGGTTTATATTAATATCGCTCATCTACGTGAAACGATGAGGCTCGATGTCGATTTGCTTTCAAACCGTTGGCTGTTTAAATATCTAACCGAATTGCTCGATATGCGCATGCTGGCCATCATGACGGAAAAACCTGATGATATCGAATTCCCGCTCAGCTTGAACCTCAATGTCAAAACATTGATGTCGGATGAGTTCGCTGCCTTTGATGCGTCCATTAAGCCCGCGTCTAAAGTATCTATCGTGATCGAGCTGCAAGTGTCTGATGTGTTTGAAGATATGCAAGCCTTCATGATGGCACGTAACAATGTACAAAAACTGGGCTATCGCATTTGTTTGGATGGTCTTACTAATCTCAGCTTTGCGCAAATTAAACGTGAAACGCTTGGTTTTGACTTAGTGAAACTGCAGTGGAATGCTGATATTACGAGCAATATTGACAGCACAGAAAACCGTGACATTGCAAAATTGATTAAGGCATGTGGTGCAAACCGCGTTATCCTCACACGTTGTGATAATAAGCAGGCGGTAGATTATGGTCAGGCGCTCGGTGTGTCCCTGTTCCAGGGGCGTTATCTCGATAAGTTGATGAATCCTTCAGCTACAGTCGAGAACTAATATGATAAGTGCAGAACTTGCTGAGCTGCTCATAGGCTTAATTTTGATGACGATGGTAGGGTTGGCAATAGGGAATTATGCGACGTCCATTATTTATCGTTTGCCGCGTAGTTTGAAAATTGCCAATGACCCGCCATATTGTGACGATTGCCGTGCCTATTTAAGTCCGCGCGATTTATTTCCGTTCTTCTCATGGGTTTTCAATAAAGGAAAATGCCGTTTTTGTGGTGTGCATATCTCGGGACAACATGCGGTGGTTGAGCTTTCGGCTGTATTATTGTTCAACCTAACGTATTTTTATGTTGGGCTAGGCGATTCGATGATAACCATCATTGTGCTCGGCATGTTCCTCATCATTCTCTGTGCCATAGCAGTAGAGCAGGGACGTATCTATACCGAAATATTCAGCGTAACCATTGCCGCAGGTGCGGTTTACCGCACATTGATGGACGCTACGATTTTCATTTTTATTCAAGGTGCTTACCTAGCCTTGATGATTGGAATAATCGTCTGGGGAGTTGATTGCCTCTGTCAGCGCAAGAAAATACCATTCCCAGAATATGCCCTAGCCATCAGCTTGGGTGGGCTGATTGTTGGAAAGGATGCATTAGGTGATTATGTGTTGTGGCTGTTACCACTCGCACTCATCATCATGCTCATCCCAATAATCCGCACCAAAGCAATCCTCATTGCCTGTGCAATAGCTTCTATGTTGGTTATCTACGATGTTTCGCTGTTAGCGCTTATTTAAAGGAAATTAAGCTGCAGGCGGGCTGCCAAAACGATTAGCTTTTTTTGTACCTTTAAAGCAATGTAAAAATGCTAAAAATACAGTACCAAAAATATGTATATGTAACAATACCCACCATCCAGACGCATCAATGTCGTGCAATCTTCTCACGGTTACTGACAGTTGGGGAAGCAGCATTGCCAAAGCGACTGCAATGCCAACAGGTCCAAACTCTCTATTATCGTGATAATTTACATCTGTAAACCAAGTATCCGCCACTCCTGCAGACAAGGTTAGCATCAAGCAAAAAAGAAAAAACCACCAAAATTCACTGCGTGATGCGCGTCCTTCGAATGTAGCGCATTTCTTAAAACAAGTTTTGATGGATTCTGTAAACGTCATCATAGGTTTATTCCACCGTAACAGACTTCGCCAAGTTTCTTGGTTGGTCAACATCTGTCTCTTTCAACACGGCTGTGTGGTAGGAGAGGAGTTGCAGTGGGATGGTATAGATAATCGGGGCGATGAGCGGATGACAATCTGGTACGACAATGCAGGATTCTGAGATATCACGCAGTGCGGCGCAGCCTTCTTTGTTACTAAACACGATGATGCGTCCACCGCGCGCGGCAACTTCTTGAATGTTAGAGGCTGTTTTTTCAAATAATTCATCATGGGGGGCAACGGCAATGACTGGCACATGCTCATCAATGAGGGCGAGGGGGCCGTGCTTGAGTTCACCTGCGGCATAGGCCTCGGCATGAATATAAGAAATTTCTTTCATTTTGAGTGCGCCTTCACACGCTATGGCATAGCTTGTTCCACGCCCAACAAATAGCATGTCGGAGGCGGTATGAATGTCTTTGGCGATTTCTTTTGTACGAACGTCCAATGCAAGTGCTTCTTCGGTGATGGTGCTCGCGGTGCCGAGCGCATGTACCAATTCGCGATGTGTGTCATTATCCATAATGCCGGATTCACGTGCGAAGGTGATGCTAAGGCTCGCAAGTGCCACGAGCTGTGCTGTGAATGCTTTGGTGGATGCAACGCCGATTTCAATGCCTGCGCGGGTCAGCATATAGCCATCCGCTTCAATCGCCATGCTGCTTTCTTCTACATTCACAAGCGCGAGCGTATGTTGTCCAACAGATTGGCAATAGCGCATGGCAGCGAGTGTATCTGCAGTTTCTCCTGATTGCGAAATGAAGAGTGCAACGCCGCCTTCAGTCATAATTGGTTTGCGATACCGGAACTCAGACGCGACATCAACACTGGCTGGAATGCGCGCCACTTGCTCAAACCATGTGCGTGCAGCCATACCTGCATAATAAGATGTGCCGCAGGCTACAATGGTAATATGCGGAATATCTCTAAGCGAGAAGGGGGTGTCAGAGAAATTAATCGCAACATCATCTTCATCTTGCTGCGTTAATGCACTTACTGTTGCGGCGATGGTTGAGGTTTGCTCATAGATTTCCTTCAGCATATAATGTGCGAAGTCGCCTTTATCATTCGGATCATTATCTTTGATGAGTGGGCGTTTCACTCGCTCAACGGCTTGTTTTTTATGATTGAATATATGCACGCGGTCAGCATGAATCACCGCCATATCGCCTTCCTCTAGATAGCTGATGCTATGACAAAACGGTGAGAGTGCATAGGCATCGGAGCCAATAAATGAAACATCATTATCGGCGTAACCCAAGGCTAGAGGAGAGCCGCTACGTGTCGCAATAATCATAGCAGGATGGTCTGCGAAGATAATGCCGAGTGCGTAGGCACCTTCCAGCCTATCGATAGTGAAGCCGACCGCTTCCTCAGGTGTATAACCTTTATTGAGGAAATGCGTAATCAGGTGAGGGATAATCTCTGAGTCTGTTTGACTGGTAAACTCTACGCCACGTTTCTGTAGAAACTCACGCAGTTCCTGATGATTCTCGATAATCCCGTTATGTACCACCGCAACCTTCTCAGACATATGCGGGTGTGCGTTGAGTTCGTTGGGAATGCCGTGGGTTGCCCAGCGTGTATGCCCGATGCCCGTGCTACCAAGGGCAGGGGTTGTTGCTATTTTCTCTTCGAGGTTGGCGATTTTCCCTGCTGCGCGTACGCGCTGAATATTGCCATCTTTAAGCGTTGCCACACCTGCTGAATCATAGCCGCGATACTCAAGGCGTTTGAGCCCTTCAATCACAGCATCTGCCGCGCTGGTTGTGCCCACTGTTCCGATTATACCACACATAAAAAATCACTTTTGGTTGTTATTGAGGGTTCCACAATATATATAAACTATAACTAAATCGTTAAGATTTGTCATTGTTTGCCGCTTTCGGGGGCTTCAATTATTGTTACAAAATAGTTAGGTGTGTTATGTTTAGTCTCCTTAAAAGCGCGAAACGTGCGCTACTCCATTATCGTCATCAACATTTTGTCGCGCGTATCATGCATGATGAGGTGCTGAATTATGTCCATGAAGAGGGGCGGGTTTCTGCGCGTTATGTTTTTATGGTGCTGATGTCCTGCGGTATTGCAATGCTTGGTTTGCTGATGTCATCCACGGCAGTGGTGATTGGTGCGATGCTTATCTCCCCGCTCATGGGACCGATTATGTCGCTTGGTTTTTCGCTCTGTGTGCTGGATATTCAGGAGTTGAAGCGAAGCCTCAAGGGAGTCGTTGTGGGGTTGATTATGGCGATTGTTGTGTCATGGGTTATTGTGACGTTCTCTCCGCTAAATGAGCCTACCTCTGAAATTCTCGCACGTACTAAGCCGAACCTGTTCGATTTGCTTGTTGCAGTGTTCTCTGGGCTTGCGGGTGGTTATGCGGTGATCCGTCGTAAGGGGGAGACGATTGTAGGCGTTGCGATTGCTACAGCCTTGATGCCGCCGCTCGCCGTTGGTGGGTATGGTATTGCTGTGGGTGATGCGGATATATGGCAGGGGGCATTGTTTCTCTTTATGACCAACTTACTCGCTATCTCGCTATGTGTGACGTTGCTTGCGAAATGGTATGGTTTTGGAGGTTATGGGCGCTCCAAGCATACTGTTGTGCAATCTGTGCTGATTCTCGCAGTGTTTGCGCTGCTTTCTTTGCCGCTAGGTTTGTCGTTGAAGAAGATTTCTTATGAGGTCTATGCGACCAAGATTATACGCGCAAACTTATCGAAGTTCCTAGATTCAAAAGCCGCGCGCCTCAATGGCTTCAATATTGCTTTTGATCATGAGAGTGAGGACATCACTGTAGAGGCGGTTGTCCTAACGCGTAAATATATGAATGAGGCAGAGGACGTGCTGCAGCGTTCTTGGAAGGATAAACTGGAAACTAAGGTGAATTTGGTGCTGGGGCAGGTGGTTATGGCGAACGCGGCAGAATTTGCCGAGCAGGCCGAGAAGAAATTTTCATCTAATAACGCTATCTCGGCACCGATTAGTCAGGTTCCTATGGTGCATATGGCGCCGAAACTAGGAATTATGAACGATGTTCAGTCTCTACTAGGTAAGGGTTTTGGCTTGATCTCTGTTAATGAAGAAAATAAGCAGCTATCTGTGGCGGTAAATGTATCTGAACGACGTTCATTACGCACTCTTTTTGATGCAGAAGAAGACCTGAAAGAAGCATTCCCTGAATGGAAAG
>CALJMC010000102.1 GCA_937982385.1 uncultured Rickettsiales bacterium
CTATGTTTCTGTAGATTTGTATCACCCGCAACATCACTCACAATGTTGTTGAAGAGTGTCTGTAATGTTTCTGTTTTGGCAGCATGACGCGTGCCCTCAGCCGTGCGCGTTTGGTTCAACAATTCTGAGGCATGCTCCCACAAAGCATAATGAAGGGTTGGTTGATTGATGGGTGGGAATATTGCGCGAATGCCCGCCTCAGCTTCCTGCATCACCTCGATAGCATGATGCGCCATATGCCCATTGTAAAAATCGGGACCACGACGGATGGGCGACGTAAAATGACAATAGCTATTTTGTATTGGTCCTGCATAAGGCAGCGCGTTATGTTCCGTGCAATCAGTGCTGTAATAGGCGCGCTCAACGGGCGGCGTGCCATTCAGATAGGTTCCATCAAAATTGCGATACATAAAGGGCAATTCTGTACGCGCAAAAATATTAGCCACCGCATAATTGGCGAGTAACATATAAGTTTCAATCATCTTCTTCACCCCAATGTCAGGGCTGTCTTTCGGGGTGTTATAGCGCGAGGCAAAGGGCGCATCATCAAACTCGCGAATCATCTCATTCTCTTGACCAAAGAAGTTGTCTTTCACGCCCTTGGCAATGGCCGCCATCTGCGAAAACTCAGTCGTAGACTTCATATAATCCGTCGCCATGTCATAATCTGCAGCGGATGATTCGGTAATTACAGGTTCCAACTCAGTATGAATAGGCTGAAAATTATTGTTTAAATGAATAATGACTGACAACCCCAAACGCTCCTGCTGATGCTCCAAACTCATCCGCTCCATCAAGGCAGAAGGGAACATATGGTCAATCATCCATGGGCGATACACCGTGAAAGCGCGCTCATGCGCCACATCGGCAAGCGGGTTGTCGAGCGGAATATATCCAGCGACATCAGCAATGGTAATATGCACGCGATAGCCGTCACCCTCAGGCGCTGTTTCGACAAAAATCCCGTCATCACGATCCGACACAATATTGGGATGCACATCATCAATCGGATGGGTAATAGTGTGTCTGCGACTACGATATTCTTTCGGGCTAATGGAGCCTAACTTTTGCGCCGCATGACGTTGATGCGCGCTGAACCCCTTGCGAGGTGGAATCAGATTTTTTGTGTCAATGTCATCATCAGCCATAGAATGATGATACGATTCGCGAAGTTAAAAAGCAAACTGTTAGTAGTGGACACGAGCGCAGGAGCGCGAGTCAGCCTTGAGCATCGCGAAGCGATTCGCCTATCGCGCAGGTCAGGAGACCGAAGCGGGGGCAATTAAATACTATCTCAGCACCGCACCTTGCTTGCCAGCAGCTGCAATAATAGCATCTGATACGCGGGTAATGTCGTCTTCACTCAGCGTGCGGTCAGTGGCTTGCAGGGTGACGGACAGGGCGATCGATTTTTTGCCGTCTTCCACACCTTTACCTTGATAGACATCAAAGAGTGTAACATCTTGCAGGAGTTTTTTCTCTGCATTATTAATCGCATTGATAATGTCACCAGCGGCAACAGTTTCATCGACAATAAATGCAAAATCACGCTTTGTGGCTTGGAAGTCTGAGGTTTTTATCGCGACCATCTTTGCAGCTTTGCGTTTGGACGGAATATTTTGTGGCATCACTTCGCACGCAACAACTTCTTGTTCAATGTCCATCATGCGCAGAATTTGCGGATGAATGGAGCCGAAATATCCGAGCGTAATTTTCCCGCCAAGTGATACACGACCAGATTTCCCTGGGTGATACCATGATGGTGCATCGGTGGTGACTTTTACTTTGTTCACATCTACGCCCAATGTGCTGAGCGCTGCAAATAAGTCGGCTTTGGCATCAAACGCATCAACCGCTTTTGGTTTAGATGACCAATGTTGCGCTGATGTACCTGTGCGAACCGTTGCGGCGTGCATTGGTTGCGTGTCAGGCGAAGCGCCGAAGAATACATTGCCAAATTCGAACAATGCGACATTGCGCATGTTGCGTGCGATGTTGCGTGATGTTGCGGCTAACATGGCAGGCAGCAAGTTGGTGCGCATGATGGAAAGGTCAGAACTAATAGGGTTCACCACTTCGACAAATTTCAATTCATCATTGCCCTCTGGTGCAAAACGTAACGCATGTGCTTGCTCGCCAAATGCATAATGATAGACACCGTCCAACCCACGATTTGCCCATGTGCGGCGCACTAAGCGTGAGGTGATTTCTGTGTCATTGCCTTTGCTCGCGGTGCTTGGCGCGGCTGCAGGCAGCGCAATTTCAGGGATATTGTCATAGCCATAAATGCGCAATACTTCTTCAACAATATCTGCTTTCAGTGCCATGTCTGGGCGATAAGAGGGCGAGGTGACAGTCCAGTCTGCGCCGCTTGCTTTCACCGCAAAGCCAAGCTTCTCAAGGATCGCTTGAATCTCTGCATCATCAATGGTGATGCCGCTCATTTTGCGGATGATATCAGGGGAGAGTGATACGCTGTGCGTGATGTCAGGCTTGTTGCCAGTTATGAGCAATTCGCTCACTTCTGAGCTGTCAGAACCGCAGATATCCATGATAAGCTGGGTAGCGATGTCAGCACCCTCAGCCGTGAATTCAGGGTCAACCGTACGTTCAAAACGATAGCGGGCATCTGAGTCAATTTGTAGGTTGCGCCCTGTATTGGCGATGGAAATAGGGTCAAACCATGCGGATTCTAGCAGCACATTTACGCTGTCAGCTTCGCAGCCTGTGGAGGTGCCGCCGACCACGCCGCCCAAGCCAATCACGCCGCTTTCATCGGCGATGGCGCAGAGTCCGTCGGGGAGGTTATAGGCCTTGTCATTGAGGGCTTCGAGATATTCGCCGTCACGTGTGTCGCGCACGGTGATGCCACCTTTAAGGCGGTCAGCATCATAGACATGCAGCGGACGACCATAGGTCATAGTCATATAGTTGGTGATGTCAACGAGCGCGGAGATAGGACGCACACCAACAGATTGCAATTTGCGTTGCATCCAATCTGGACTTTCACCGTTTGTTACGCCTGAAATGGTGCGGCTGACGAAATAAGGGCATGCATCACTTTCAAGTGTCACAGAAGTTGCGCTTGCGCCGCTTGGTTTGAAGCTAGGCTTTGCGATTGGTTTGAGCGTTCCCATGCCAGCGGCTGCTAAATCGCGCGCGATGCCATAAACACCGAGTGCGTCGCCACGGTTGGGGGTTATGGCGATTTCGAATAATACGTCATCAACGCCTAAATAACCTGCGATTTCATCGCCAACTTTTGCATCAGCGGGGAGTTCGAGGATGCCTGCTGCATCGCCTTCAAGCCCTAGCTCATCGGCAGAACACAGCATGCCTAAGCTTTCAACTCCGCGAATCTTAGATTTTTTGATAGTGAAATCACCTTTAGGGATATAGACGCCAATATCAGCAAGCGCGACTTTAATGCCAGCGCGTGCGTTTGGTGCGCCACAGACGATGATACGTTCTCCGTCATGTGCTTTCACATTGCATACGCGTAATTTATCGGCATCAGGATGTTGCTCCGCTTCCAACACCTCAGCTACAGTAAAAGATGAGAGTTTTGATACAAAATCTTGGATTTCTTCAATTTCCAAACCAATAGCAGTAAGTGCAACAGACAACTCATCCACGGTTTTATCGGTATCTAAATGCTCTTTGAGCCAACTAAGCGTAAATTTCATGACTACACTCCCTCAAAGTCGGATTCGCCGAACACACCAGGGATGTTCATGGCGGAGAATCCGTAATGGTTGAGCCAACGATGGTCTCCATCAAAGAAGGTGCGCAGATCTGGGATATTATATTTGAGCATGGCTAGGCGTTCTATGCCCATGCCGAAGGCAAAGCCTTGCCATTCGTCAGGGTCGAGTCCGCAATTGGTGAGGACGTTGGGATGCACCATGCCGCAACCTAAAATTTCCATCCAATCATCACCTTCACCGATAATGAGGGATTCTTTGGATTTCTTACAACCAATATCCACCTCAGCAGATGGCTCCGTGAACGGGAAGAAGCTTGGGCGGAAACGCACAGGCAACTCATCTTTGCCGAAGAACTCGCGCAAGAACTGAATCAGGCAGCCTTTGAGATGTCCCATATTGATGTCTTTATCGATGAGCAAGCCTTCCACCTGATGGAACATCGGGGTGTGGGTCATGTCTGAGTCAGAACGGAAGGTTGCACCCGGCGCGATAATGCGAATGGGTGGCTCTTCATTTTTCATGGTGCGTACTTGCACGGGCGATGTGTGGGTGCGCAGAACATGGGAATGCTCTGCTGTGTTTTCGTCTTCGCTTTGCAATGTTTCAGCCGAGGTTTCGCGCACATAAAATGTATCATGCATTTGGCGAGCAGGGTGCGATGGTGGAATGTTGAGCGCATCAAAGTTATGCTCATCATCTTCAACGAGTGGTCCATGACGCACTTCAAAGCCCATGCCAGCGAAAATGGTCGAAATTTCATCCATTACTTGCGTGATTGGGTGAATGGTTCCGCGCGTTGTGGGCGCGACAGGAAGTGACACGTCAATGCGTTCATTTGCAAGCTGTGCTGCTTCGGCATTTGCCTCAAGTGTTGCTTTGCGAGCTTCAATAGCTGCTTCAACTGCTTTGCGTTGTTTGTTGAGTTCTTGTCCGCGTTCGCGGCGGAGTTCTGGTGCGACTTGCCCTAATTCTTTGAGGGCTGAGGTGAGTTCACCTTTTTTGCCCAAAAGGGCAACACGAATATCGTCAAGCGACTGTAAATCAGCGCTCTGCTGGATTTGTTCGATATAATTGGGGGTATCTAGTTTCTCTGCGGCACTCATGGAAGAACCTATAAGATGGTGTATTTATATAGTCGTCATCCCCGCAAAGGCGGGGATCCATGCTTAACGTCAAGGTGGATTCCCGCCTTCGCGGGAATGACAGAGGTTTGTGTGTTACGCTGCTTTTTTAGCGTTTTTATCAAGTGCAGCTTGTGCTTGCTTTACGATTTCCGTAAATGCTTTTTCGTCATGCACAGCAATATCTGCCAACACTTTACGGTCTAGCGTGATGCCAGCCTTGTTGAGGCCATTGATGAACTGTGAATAGACCATGCCATTCAAGCGAGCCGCAGCATTGATACGCTGAATCCAAAGACGACGGAAATCGCCTTTTTTCTTCTTGCGGTCACGATATGCATATTGCAAACCCTTCTCAACGCGCGTTACTGCAATGCGGTAACAGTTTTTAGAACGGCCACGAAAGCCCTTCGCTAATTTCATTATTTTCTTATGACGTTTATGGTTCGTCACACCACGTGATACACGTGCCATTGGTTTTCTCCTGTTTCTGACTTAGCCGTAGGGCATATATTTTTTAACGATACGCGCATCAGCAGCACA
>CALJMC010000103.1 GCA_937982385.1 uncultured Rickettsiales bacterium
AAATCATCCCATGTTTCTTGGAGGATTGCTTCGCTTTTATATTCTAATCCCAATTCTCTGCTATCAGCTTGGCGCAGCACATCTGCAACCCCAACAGATAGCACAAGATGTTCATCATTCTCCATATCAGCCGCAAGGGCATTGCTGGCTGTCAAAGAGGAAGCGATAAGCGCAGCTGATAAAAATAAAATTTTCATGTATGTTTTTACTCATATGTGATTAGTGTTAAAATATTAAACGTAGCGTAACAATGTTGTTTATCCGAACGTGAGTAAAATGTTTAACCGTTGTGAAATCATAGCTCTTTGGGGCACATTGATGCTGTCATGCAACATTGTAGGCGCCTATGCTTGTGCGCCAGAAACGATTGATAATACACGTTTTGCATCTGCCACATCGTTTGTCGCAGGTGAAGAGAATTATCGTTTGTCAGACCTGGTAATGGTGGCGGATACGGCGCAAACCTATGCGGTTGAATGGACGAAAAACAAGGCGCTTAAGGTTGTTCCTGCAGGCAAGGCTGTAGAAGACCGCTATGGCAGGTGCGCGGTGTATTTGTTCGATGATGTAAATAATTATTCGTTGCAATATGCGCTGGTGAAAGAAGGCTTGGCGGTTGGGTATAATGAAAAATCGGGCCGCTATGTACGTGCCCTGATAGATGCAGAGCAGCAGGCACGATCCGCTCAAAAGGGGCTATGGGAAAAAAGTGATGTGGTGATTGGTGTGGATGACACACCAAACCATATCGGCAGCTTCGCGATTATTGAAGGAACTGTGAAAAGCATTTATAACCACAAAAAAGAGCATGTGATGCTCAACTTTGGCGATGATTGGAAAACAGACTTTACAGTATTTTTACCTAACTTTAGTGCTAAAAAATTCGAAAAAGGTTATTTAAATAGCCTTAAAGGCAAAAAAATAGAAGTAAGAGGGGTTTTATATGAGAAAAATGGCCCTTCAATCTCCATTCTGAATAAGAACTATCTAATAAAACACTTAAAATAAGAAAAATATTATGCCAAGAGACCAAAATTTAGCGACATATGATTATATTCGAGATGTTTTTGCGGAAGAAGATGCCGTCCTCAAAGCGGTGCGCGCAGAGGGCGAGAAACGCTTCGCTGGAATGCAAATAACTGCCGCCGAGGGCAAATTCTTGCAGACATTAGTGCGCCTTACGGGTGCTAAGCGTATTTTGGAAATAGGAACTTTTGTGGGCTATTCATCTATTTGGATGGCACGTGCTTTGCCGGATGATGGAGAGGTTGTTTCGCTAGAGTTCAACGTTGATCACGCCGCCTGTGCAAAAAAGTTTCATAAAAATGCTAAATTATCAGAAAAAATTCAAGTGCGAGAAGGCAGAGCACAAGACCTTCTAAAAGCACTGAAAAATGAAAATCCAGAACCTTTTGATATGGTGTTTATTGATGCGTCGAAACTGGATTATATGACATTTCTGGCACTCACCGATCCGATGCTGCGCGAGGGTGGTCTTATGATTGGGGATAATACATTGCTGTTTGGGGCAATGGTGGGGGAACCTGAAATTGAGGTGTCACCTGCGGCAGTCAAAGCCATGACGGAGTTTAATGAACGACTGGCTGACGAGGCTTATTTCGAAGGTGGAATATTGTTGCCGACTATCGAAGGCCTAACCATAGCGATAAAAAACACTAAAAATCGGTAGCATTGACATCAAGTTGTCACATTTCTCCTGTATAGTTGAAAGGTAGAAAAATGTTCCTCGTCTAAGAAGGAGCAGAAAGGCAACGCAGATACTATGCACTATCAGTGGCAAAACCCACACTCAGTGATTCAGGACATCGATATTTACACCCCAGGCGAAAAGCAGTCTGAGGCGCTTATTTATGCCCCCGGAAACCTTGATATGTCTGCCTTAGCCAAGATTCCAGCATTGCTTAGACAGCATGGCTTCACGGTATCGGCTGATAATGATGATGCAGGTAAGCCTGTATTGCGCGTAGAGAATTTCCAAAATAAAGGTGATTTGTTAAGCCTGCTCGATCAGCAAGGGCTGATTCAGGGTGAGCCGATGACGGCGCCGTCTGATAATGACACCAAAGAGAAAAAAGGCTTTAACACCATCAAAGCTGCGGGCTGGACCTATTTGTTAGCGGATAGTCTCATTGCACTTTCAGGTTTTGTACGAAGTGGCAAAGGCGAGGGCATGAGTGAGGCTATGGGTGGCCTGACATGGGCGGCAGGTAGTGTAGGCTTGATTGCGGCGGGTGAGAAAGACCCTGAAATACAAACTGGTCGCATCTATAGGGATCTCTCTGAATATTTACAAAATGAAGGCACGCAGATCACGCCGAACCAGCAGAATGCTTTAAACGCATTGTCATCCAAATCATCGTTTTTGGCAAAAAGTCAGCATTTTATGTACGACCATCCGATTGAGTTTAACAACTCTATTCAGGTGGCTGGCGGTTTCTTGATGGCAAAGGGTGGACTAGAACAGCGTAATCCACTGACGAATCAACGTAACGGATTTAAGGTGTTGGCGGGAGCCTCTGTGATGGGCGGCATGGGTGCCGGTATGGTTCTTGACCCCAAAGAAAACCCCTATAAAGAAGGCCGCACTAAAGTAGTGACGCAAGCGCTGAGCGAAGACGAGAAAAAAGCGGCGGATAACGGGATGGGACCACAAACCAAAGTGGTGCGTGAAGAGGTTGCTCCAGAAGAAGATAATCGCACCACATGGCAAAGAATGAAAGAAGCGCCTACTTATAATCCTATGATATGGGCAGGGGTGGGGCCAAGTATTAATAATGTATCGAATATGGTAGGTGCCGGTATTTGGGAGCGTGACACGCTTAAGAAATTTGATTTAACAGAGGCTCCAAAGCTTGGTCGCTATAAGACTGATTTGACCTCAGCAATTAGCTCAGGCAATAAGTTGGCTATTGAAAAAGCGACCTTTAAAGTCAATGACATGACGGATAGAATAGGGCGTTCGGAGAAGTTTGGTAAAGGTTTTAAGCTCAATTTTGGTGCAGGTGTTGTTAACCTTGTGGCAAATGCGCTCTATGGTATTTCCGATAAAGACACAGGCGTGAGCCTCAAAGAATTTGGAAGCTTGGATAAGATATATAATGTAGCGGCGCATATTGTGTTGGCACAGCCAGCTGAGCATCGCGCGGAACTTATTGAGCGCATGTCGGGTTATTTTGGTTCGCAGCCTGAGGTAAAAGAAACATCCGCAGAAGTGTCGCAAGATATCTGGCAGAAAATGGCTGACTTAAGCCAAAATCCATGGATGAAAGTGGAAGCGGCTCATCAAGCTCCGAACATCCCTCAAGGATTACCAACACCAGTTATTACCTCAATTGCTTCAGCTGAAGCAATGAATGATTCTCATATGAATGCGCAGGGTCGGGCTTAATATTTGTGGCTTCGAAGCAACACATGCTGTGCGTTTCTCCGCTGTCGCTGGCGCGAAGCTCTCGGCAGATTCAGACATGCTGTTTGAGGTTTTTGTTATTTCTTAGGAACGATTATATTACTTTTTAATGGGTACGAGGACAGTATGTCCGAGTCAGCCATTCGCCTATCGCGTAGGTCAGGAGACCGAAGCGGGGGCAATTTAAATCTTCTAGCTTGCCTCAGATTCACCCTGCTGCTTACGCTGCATGTAGAGACCGTAGAAATCAACAGGCTCAAGAAGTAGCGGCGGATAGCCACCATCACGAGTGACATCTGCAATGACACGGCGGGCGAATGGGAAGAGCATCATGGCGCAATCAACCATCAAAATCTGCTCAATATGTTCTTCTGGAATGTTCGATACTTCAAACAAACCAGCATAAGTCAGCTCGGTGATGAACATCGTTTTTTCTGTTGAGGTGCGAACGGTGATTTGAATCGCGAGCTCAAAATGGTCATCCGCCATTTTCTTAGCATCTAAATCGAGGTTCAAATCGACCTTTGGGGCATCACCTAATGTTGCGAAAATCGCAGGAGCATTAGGGTTTTCAAACGATAAATCACGAATATATTGTGTTTTCAGTGAAAGGCGCGGTGCGCTCTGCTCTGCTGTTGCTTCGTTATCTGCCATGGGAGTTGCTCCAAAATGTTGTGTATGTTGTGAGAGTATAGCTCGTGACATAGCAGAAAAAGCGCGCCTTCGTCACGAAAAAAATTGCATGGGCAGAGAAATGTCCATAAGTATAGAGGGAATCAAGGAGACTTCTATGTCAGGTGATATAATAGTATTAGCGGCGATAGCGATTTTTGTGTTGCTACGCTTGCGTAGTGTGTTGGGGCAAAAAACAGGGCTCGATCAACCAATGGAGCATTTGCAAGAGATGCTACAACAAAAAGATGACCGTGTGGTGCAACTGAAGCCACGTGATGATGGTGAGGAATCCGAGGCAGATGATACCCCAGAGGAAGACGTAGCAGACGATGTGAGCGATGCAGTAGCGTCTATCCGTAAGCTCGATAGCAGCTTCAGGCTTTCCCAATTCTTGGAAGGTGCAAAAATGGCATTCGACATGGTAATGGACGCCTATGAGGACGATAATCATGATGTGTTGCAGCAGCTTTTGTCCAAAGACGTCTATAAAGAGTTTTCCACGGCAATGGAAGCACGCGACGGAGCCGATGAGCGTGAGTTTGTGACGCTCGTTTCGGTAGGTGAAGCACACGCGGCAAGTGTGGAGCTAAAGCGCAATAAAGCGATTATTGAAGTGACCTTCACCTCTGAGCAAATTCGCGTGATGAAAAATAAGGACGGCGAAGTAGTCGGTGGTGATGCCAGCAAAATTATTCAGGTGGAAGATAGCTGGGTGTTCACACGTGACGTGAAAGCGTCTGACCCTAATTGGGTGATTGTTGAAACGTAAATGAAGCATTTTTCTCAACTTATTATATGCGGTTTATTACTGACTCTGGCGGCCTGTTCGCCTCGCCTTGATATTGACCCCGTGGGGTATAATAATCTGCGTGGTTGGGAACGAGATAGCCATTTTTCTGCGCTCAAATCATTCATGCGTAGTTGTGAGCGTTCATCGCCTCCACGGATGAAGGGGAAAATGGTGGGAAAATTCACCATCACCAAACAGCGCTGGCGTGAGGTCTGTAATCGTGCGGAGGCTGTTGAGCGATCTGGTAGTGACCGTGCGTCACGATTGTTCTTTGAGCGTGAGTTTCAGGCGTATCAGCTGAGCAACCGTGGTAAAAAACATGGCACATTCACCGGCTATTATATCCCTGTGTTGAATGGCTCCCTCACGCGTACCGCGCGCTATCAATACCCAGCCTATCGTGTGCCGGCATCACGGCATCGCAAAAAATCCCATGCCGCTATCCATAATGGTGCGCTCAAAGGCAAGGGTTATGAAATTTTATGGCTTGACGATGATGTGATGCTGTTCTTCGCACAGATTCAAGGCTCGGCGTTGGTACGGCTCGAATCGGGTGAAATCGTAAAACTCGCTTATGCGGGTAAGAATGGTCACGGCTATTTCGCGATTGGTAAAGCGCTTATTGAAGAGGAAAAAATTGCCAAAGAAGACATGTCGATGCAGCAATTGCGCAGATGGCTCTATGAGGCGCGTGCGTCCGAGAAATATCGTATCATGCACCTGAACCGTTCATATGTGTATTTCAAGCTGGAGCGGGGTGACCATGTGCGTGACATTCTGGGAGCTGGGTCTGTGCCGCTCACAGCTGGACGTTCACTCGCCGTTGACGATGACTATATCCCTTATCACCTGCCGCTTTATCTGAATACACGCTTGCCAACGGGTGAGAGCTATCGTCGTTTAATGATGGCGCAAGATACAGGTGGCGCGATTAAGGGCAGGGTGCGTGGCGATGTGTATTTTGGCATAGGTGAGCAAGCCGAAAAGAAGGCTGGCGCAATGAATGCCAAAGGTTCGTGGGCAATTCTGGTTCCGCGCCCGTAGGAGGTCTTATTATGGCTGGCGACAATGATGATTTTGCAGCGCTTTTTGAAAAGCCAACGTTTGATGCTGAAGCTGAGCAGCTGATGTGGACGCAGGTCAAACACATGGTTACCCCTCTCAAAACACGTGAGAAGGTACGGAGTGATGTTTCCCCCAAGATTTCCATGCGTTCTATCATGGATGATTACAGCTATGACCCTGAGCAACATTATAGCACAAATCAAGCACCTGCACCTGTTCAAGAAGATGTAGAGCGTAAGATTACCAAGGGTCGTATAGCTATCGATATGAAGATAGATTTACATGATATGCAGCGCGAGGACGCGCACCGTCATCTCTATGTGTCATTGCATAAAGCGACCCAAAAGGGGTTGCGTACCATGCTGGTGATTACGGGAAAGGGGCGTGCCGGCGAGGGCGTTCTCAAACAAGCATTGCCCCTCTGGTTGGCATCTGCATCATTTGCAGATATAGTAAGTTCCTATGCGCCATCAGCCATCCAGCATGGTGGATCTGGCGCGTTCTATGTGAGGCTGAGGAGACCATAATTGCCCTTGTGTCGCGCATTCTGTGCCACAAATAGGCGCATCGCTCTGCGCTGCTCACGGCTGACTCACGCTGCTGCGCTCGTAGTCTACAGGCTAGGATTTCATATAAATAACTGCTATAACTAATCTTATGAATCACACACTCGAACAGCCTACGCATATTTTAGTCGTTGATGATGATCAGCGATTGCGCCGTTTGTTGGGCAAATATTTGTCCGACCAAGGGTGGATTGTCACTGAGGCACAAGATGCGCGTGATGCGCGTGCTAAGCTCGGGTTTTTCATTTATGATGCGATGGTGTTGGATGTGATGATGCCGGGCGAGACGGGCATTGAGTTTGCTAAAAGTCTTGAGGGCAAAGACCACCCCCCCATTTTGATGCTGACTGCGATGGATGAAGCGGATGACCGCATTGCAGGTCTAGAAGCAGGGGTGGATGATTATCTCGCTAAGCCGTTTGAGCCGCGTGAATTGGTGCTGCGTCTGCAAGCCATCATGAAACGTACGCGAGCGCAACGTGTGCAAAACTCGCAGCTCGTCTTTGGAGACTTTATTTATGATATGGATGCCAAAACCCTTGCGAAAGACGGGGAGGCTATTTATTTAACTTCGGCGGAAATAAGCCTGCTCCATACACTTGCCGCCCATGTGAATGAGCCATTGTCACGTGAGGTGCTAGCCGAGGCGGTGAGCAGTGATGGTGAGCAGGTGAGTGAGCGTTCTGTTGACGTGCATATGTCGCGTTTACGCAAAAAATGTGAGGTAAACCCTGCACGACCCGTCACCATTCAAACCGTGCGTGGTCAAGGATATAGGTTAAGCCTATGAGTGATTCCATCTTAAGTACGTTTTTTAGTAATCAGCGCGGATGGCGTAGCGTGCTTTTGCCACGTAGTTTATTTGGACGTGCATTATTGATTCTGGTGCTACCCGTTTTGTTCGTGCAGCTTTTTTCAGCCTATTTCTTTTATGAGCGGCATTGGGCGAGTGTCACGCGTAATATGTCGCAGTCATTGGCGGGCGATGTCGCACTACTCATCAATGAAACACATCATTCTGGTGACCGCAAACGCCAAGAATGGAAAGCATTGTCGAAGCATGTGCTGAACATGTCGTTAAAATTTGATTATGGGAAAAAAATAACATCAACGCGTGGCTATGGTGATGAGCGGTTCTCTGATTTTCATCAGGGCTTGAAGCAGCGCGTGGGCTTGCCGACCTATATTGCGCTCATGTCTGATGACCAAACCATAGACATTGCCGTGGAGCTGAGCGACAGCGTGATGCATGTGCAGGTGAGCAAAAAACGACTACTTAATTCCACCAGTTACATTTTTTCTATTTGGCTTGCAGTATCGAGTATTCTGGTGCTGATGGTGGCAGTGCTGTTTCTGCGTAACCAAATTCGTCCTATTGGGCAATTGGCGCGTGCGGCCGAGCGTTTTGGTGTGGGTGATGATGAAGGTGATTTCCGCCCCCGCGGTGCGACAGAAGTGCGTCAAGCAGGCAGAGCATTCCTTACTATGCGTGCGCGGATTCGAAGGCAAGTCGCAACGCGTACGGCAATGCTTGCGGGAATTTCACATGATTTGCGTACACCACTAACCCGCATGAAGCTTGAAATCGCAATGCTCAAAGATGAAGAAATGAAAGCATCATTGGGTGATGATGTTGCTGAAATGCAGCATATGATCCAAGAATATTTGGACTATGCCAAAGGCAACGAATCCAGTGAACTACGCGAGGAATGGGTGCTTTCGGATTATTTAGAGGATGCGGTTGTACATTTTGAGCGTGCGGAAAAATCTGTGCATGTGGAAGAGCTGAATGACACTATTATTGTAACCATTGCCCCGCGAGCATTTCGCCGTGTGACCGATAATATCATCACCAATGCGTTGCGTTATGGCGGTGGCGTGTGTCATATTTCGACAGTGAGTGAGCGTCAGCATGCAGTCATTATTTTTGATGATGCGGGTGAGGGGATCCCAGAGAAAAATCAAGAAGAGGTCTTCAGGCCCTTCACGCGATTGGAGAACTCACGCAATACCGAGACAGGCGGGGTAGGCTTAGGGCTATCTATTGCTCAAGATATAGTGCAAAGCCACGGCGGAACCATCCGCCTCGTTAATCGTGAGTTAGGTGGGTTGCGCGTTATTGTTCGGATTCCCAGAGAAGTGTAGGAGCATTACCCATCAAAGCCTTCGACAATGAGGAGGTCTGAATCGGCAAAGGCGTTGCGGCGGCTTCCAAATATTGAGGATATTCTTTTTTGTTCGTGACGGTTATATGCGCCACCCAATATGCTTTTGTCATGACAGAGCCCTTTCAGTTGGTGGAATAACAAAAAACCCGCCTAGCTAAAGAGCCAAGCGGGTTTCAATCCATGGGGGAGTTTGGATTGTATTACGCAGCTTTCGTGATTTCTGATATGGTCTCAGATGCACGTTTGTTGATTATTTCAAATGCTTCTGTGCTTGATTTCGAAGTGATTTCGGAAATCTCACGCGCGTTCTTCATGCTTTCATCATAGAAGCCTTTCACCATCTCAACCTGACGTGATGTGTTTAGCTCAGGTGTTTTGCCTGATGATGCTTCGCGCGATGCGTTAATAGCGCTCTCGATGTTGCTGCGAGCGATGTCTGAGCTGCGGCGAGACACTTCTTGCGCGCTTTCAATCATCAGTTGTCCCGCAGCAGAAAATGCCTCTGCAGTGCGCTTGTTAGCAGCGAAAAGCTGGTTGAAATCAAAAGCGGGTGTTTTGAGTTCACCTGCTGGCGCGAATGATTTAAACGCTTCTTGAAATTGAGCGAATGGATTTTGATTAGTCATGATAATGCCCTCTTAGCTAGTGTGAATAATTATGGTGCAGCGCAATATAACACTAGAAAAATCATTCGTCAAGTGGAGTTTGTGCAGTGCAATATAGATGGGCTTTGGAGCTTAACGGGGAACTTATACGCAAACGGCATGTTTGCGTCAGCCCTGAGCATCGCGAAGCTGCGTAGCGGAGCAGGGGCAATAATAAATTCTCTAAAAGATGGTGGGTCTAGGGGGACTTGAACCAGCAAAGCACGCGCTTTACGCGTGTTTGCCTCGTATAAAAGAGGAGGTTCAGGACCATTGAATTTGTGGATGTGCTCGCACTGCTTCGCTTATGTAAAAGATGGTGGGTCTAGGGGGACTTGAACCTCCGACCTCACGCTTATCAGGCGTGCGCTCTAACCAGCTGAGCTACAGACCCATCTCATGCTATTAGAAAACTAATAGCTACCGCGAAGAATTGCGTTTTTACTGGTAGCGGCTCCAAATGTCAAATCTAATCTAATGATGGCGAGAAAAACCGCTTATTCTGTTTTGCTAATGGCACGGTTTCTACCATTATTTTTAGCAATATAAAGTGCATCATCAGCACGTTTGATGAGGCTATGAAGCGTATCGCTTTCAGATTTATAGGCAGTGGCGCCGATAGAGACGGTGATGTTGCCCATTGTATCGCCTGTGTCGTTGCGAGTTAGGTTTCTACGAGCAATGGCAGAGCGCAAGGCCTCAGCCACAATCATTGCGCCATCTAGCGGGGTGTTGGGTAGTAATATGGCAAATTCTTCGCCACCGTAGCGGGCAACAACGTCTTTACCTTTGAGTGAGTCCACAAGCTGTTTAGCAACCATCTTCAGCACTTCATCACCAATGAGATGTCCGAAATCATCATTAAATTTTTTAAAGTGATCGACATCAATCATGAGAAAACATAATGGTGCATTATTTTGTTTGGCAAATGCACAGAGTTCTTCCGCCATTTCCATAAGCGCTTTGCGATTAAAAATACCTGTCAGAAAGTCGCGTTGTGCAATATGGGTGGTTTCAGCCAGTGATTCTTTGAGGGCTTCGGTTTCTTGCAGTGCATCTGCAAGCTTGAGATTGATGGCTTCACTCTCCTCTTGCAGCTTTGTAGTGATGGTGATGAGCTGACCTAAGATATCTTTGGGCTGCGTTTGGTCGGTTTCTTCAAGCAGCCCGAGCTGTTCAGCAATCATGGTTTGATAGTGTGAGCTTTCACCTGACAGCGAGTTAATGGCCCCAAGCAACTGATTAAACAATGCTTTGGACTGTTTTTGCACTTCTGATTCTCGAATGCCAGTCTCAGAGATATATTTATTATAAAAATAGTCGTTGAGCTCATTATCGAAGCTTGCATCATCGTGCAGGGCATCATTTATCGCACCTGTAAGCTCGTCATTGCCTGATTCAAGATAATGGAACCACACGGCATAATTGGTAGGAGAGGGGAAAATTCCCATGTCCTTCAACTTTGCGATTGTTTTTTGTGCCGTTTGAAGGGCGGCTTCTTGGTTTTTATTGTCCATAAGGGAAGCTATATTCTTTTAGCATATTTTTGTCAAAATTTAAGCGTTTACCATACGTATTTTATCTCCTTCGCTCACATTAAGCACTGCCGCAGCACGTTGAGTGATGCGAATGCTTCCGTCATTCAGTGTGTCGGCACGTCCGACGACAGCAGCGAAGCTTTGTAAGTTAGTGGTTGTGATGATGTGTTTTTCGCCTTCAACATAGGGTGCAATTTCACCGATGGCGGTGGCGATGCTCTCTTTGACCGTATGAATATCATCCACCCGCGCTTCCATGGTGGGGCCGCCATCGAACACATCGAGATAATCATTATAGCGGAAGCCTTCACGCTCTAGCATCGCTTTGGCTGGCTCGCTAGAGGGGAGTGCCGCGCCGACTACATCTTGTGCAGATTTCGGCAGCAAGTTCACATAAATCGGATATTTCGGCATAAGGTCAGTGATAAACTGATTGCCCTTGGTCGCATTAATATAGTCCGCCTTGGTAAAGGGCATATGGAAGAAATGCTTGGCGATGCTGTCATAAAAGGGAGAGTTCCCATCGCGATCATGAATGCCACGAATTTCAGCCATCACACGCTCATCAAACAGTTCGCGGAACTGCGCCATAAACACAAAACGCATACGTGATAAGAAGCGCCCAATGCGGTCGCGGCGGTATTCCGGTAGTAAAAACAGTGAGCCAATTTCAGAGGCACCGGTATAATCATTGACGACATTCAGCACTTGTTGCGTGCCATAGACGTCCACCTCTTTGGAGCTTTGGGTGATGGTCGAAAGCTTGTAGGAGTAGAAGGGTTGTTTTAAGCCCACATGCGCAACAATGCCGCATGTGCCGACAATGCTCTGGGTGTCAGGGTCTTCGAGTACAAATAAAAATGCTTCGCCACCTTCATATGCGGGTGTGCCAGCAAAGCTGCTCACCGCACGTGAAATTTTCTCGCGCAACACCTCTTCATCGGGCGGCAGCGAGGTCATGCCAATACCCGCCTTCTTCGCCAGCGCTAAAATCGCATCATAATCATTATTCGTAACAGGGCGTATTTTCATCGGTCTTTTCTCTTAATTTATGTGACGTTGAATGCAGTCATTATCCGTATAGCTTATGCGAGGTCAGTAGACCGAGAGAGCCATCAGCCCACGAAGTGGTCGCGTATTGCAAAGGCAGGAGCATTTGCAGGCGCAATTAAAATTTTTCATCCATCGTCATCAAAATGTCATAATCTAATGGTATAAGCGTCACCAACATTAAGCAAGATAAAGAATAAGAAGAAGGAAAAGAGATAATGGGTTATAAATATGACGATTTTTTACCCGAGGGTTCGCTTGAAGACTTTCGAAACAACTTTGTTGCGACTTTGCAAAAAGCGCTTGAGAGTAATACGATTAGTGATGCAGCGAAAGTCGCATTGAATAACCTTAAATCTGAGGTGGAACAGAACGCATGAGGCATATGTGGTGGACAATATGCATGCTGAAGATGTGCAGATTGACACGAGAAGTGAAGATTTACAAGGGTATGATGTAACAGATGTGCCAACAGATATTTACACCGCTTTTCATGGAGCAATTAAACTAACGGACGAGCAGCAGCCAAAACGAAAGAAACCTGCCCATCTAGCTGATGACACTTTTGAATTATCCCCTGAAACTGCAGAGCTCTTAGGGATTGCAGGTGTAACATCTCGTGGTAAGGGCAGTCGTAGTTAGCCTAAATGGTCCACTCAATCTCACCACTGGCGAGTTTCATTAGAAGAAGTGCGGAGAGTTGGGCGCGTTCTACGAGGGAATCGGTGAGCATATATTCTTCATCGGAGTGGATGTTGGCACCGCGTACACCGAGTGTGTCGATGTTGGGGAGTCCTGCGGCGGCTAGGTTATTGCCATCGCAACAGCCGCCTGTGGCTTTCCATCCGAAGGACAAACCAAGGTCTTTGCCGCAGTTTTCTATTTCTGCGCGGAGTCTGTCTATGGCGGGCGTCATCACTTTTGCGGGGCGGGTGAATCCACCATGCAGTTCGGCTGAGAATCCTTCTCGGCTATTGAGTTCTGCAACTATTTTGTCCAGATTCTCTTGCATCCATGCCGCGTCATCAGCATCACCAACGCGGACATTAAAACGCATAATGGCGAGGTCTGGCACGGCATTGAGCGCTCCACCGCCTTCTAATTTTCCGGGATTAATAGTGATTTTTTCGCGTATGCCATTCAGGTTGAAAATGCTAGTGGTCGCCTCAGCGAGCAAGGCTATGGCGTTGCGTCCTTTGTCGAAATCGCGCCCTGCATGGGCCGTTTTTCCGCGCACCACCAGCGAGAAATTGCCACTGCCTTTGCGTGCAGACACTAATGTTCCATCGGGTAGTGACGGTTCATAGATGAGCCCCAAATGACAGCGCTTTGCAGCCTCCACCAATAATGGCGCGGAGCCGTGCGAGCCAATTTCCTCATCGGGATTCAGCAGCACTTCCCAGCCAATATTCTCTGCCCACGGGCTTTGCTCTAGCGCCTCTAATGCTTTGAGCATCACCACCAGCCCGCCTTTAAGGTCAGCGACGCCAGGGCCGTGCAGCACCCCACTTTTTGCATCATTATCTTTAAACCATGGCGCGAGAAATTCACAATCTTTGGGGAATACCGTATCCATATGTCCGCCGAGAAAAATTTGTAGCGGTGCGTCCGGGCGCTTGCGAATGCGCAGTGAATCCCCAAGCGGGACTTCTGTTAGATTTCCCTTTTCATCCACCGACTGCATCGGTTTCAGCTTTATGCGCTCTTGTTCGCCATGCAACCATAAAAAATTATCTGCCAACACATCCGCGAATTCATTAATGCCGCCGACATTATAACTACCCGTATTAATGGACGACCAATCATGCGTCAGCTGCATCATATGCTCGTGCTGAGATGTGATAAAATCGAGATAGGGCTGGTAATCGGTGATGCTCATGCAATGCTCGCAAATGCTTTATGCAGGCGTTCCATGCCCTCTTGGAGGTCTTCATCATTGAGGGTGAGGGGCGGCAAAAAGCGCGATACATTGGGTCCAGCAACCAGCATCAGGACGCCATATTGACGTGCGACTTCGGCGAGTTCTCCCGCACGGCCTTTCCACGCATCATTCAGCTCGGCACCAATCATCAGCCCACGTCCACGAATTTCGGAGAAGAGTTTAAACTCCTGATTGAGTTGAGCGAGGGATCCCATGAAATTCTTCGATTGACGCTCAACATGGCTCATCATGCGTGCATCATTGATTTTGGTAAAGGCGGCGAGTGCCACGGCACACATTAGCGGGTTGCCGCCAAAGGTGGAGCCATGCGATCCGAACTGCAGGACTTCCGCCGTTTTTTTGCCAGCGAGCAATGCACCGACAGGAATGCCGCAGCCGAGTGCTTTAGCGCTGGAGAGCAAATCAGGCTCCACGCCTTCCTCATGCATATAGGCATAGAGTTTTCCTGTGCGTCCCATACCACATTGGATTTCATCGAGGAACAATAGCATGTTTTTCTCATCGCATAAATCGCGCAATGCTTTGAGGAAGCCTTTTTCCATTGGTACGATGCCGCCTTCGCCTTGAATAGGCTCAATCATAATGGCGCAGGTTTTGTCTGTAACAGTCTCTTTGATAGCCGTGATATTATTAAAGCCATCACAATAGATAAATCCGCCGGGGAGCGGCTCAAATCCTTCGTGATATTTTGGTTGGGCTGTCGCGGTGACAGTCGCTAACGTGCGTCCGTGGAAGGAGCCTGTGACGGTGAGGATCTCACGATGTTCAGGATCACGACCTTCGTCCGTTGCCCATTTGCGGATGAGTTTTATGCCGGCCTCATTGGCTTCTGCACCTGAATTGCAGAAATAAACACGCTCGCAAAATGGTACATTATCCACCATCGCCTCGGCCAAACGTATGGAAGGCTCCGTAAAAAAAACATTACTCGTATGCCAAATTTTCATCGATTGCTCGTTGAGCGCTTTAAGTAAATCTGGGTCGCGATGACCCAAGCTGTTCACTGCGATGCCAGTGGAGAAATCGATATATTCATTTCCATCTAAATCCCACACGCGCGAGCCTTCGCCCTTGTCTAAAATCATTTCACGCGGCTTGTAGTTGGGCATGAACTTATCTTGTCCAAGCTTTACTAGCGCTTTGGAACTATCACTTTGGGGCGTGTTGTATGGAAATGTCATGATTTTTTCTCATTGTTTAATGTCGTTGTAGCTTAACATATTTTCCTCCATATGACAGCCCCTTGCAAGCGCATTAAGGAATTTTCACCTTTGAGGGTGAAAGTTGCGCGGAGATAGTGTATTACAACGCTAATACCACAAAGGAACTCTGAAAATCATGTCAGCAGCCGCTTCACAACCACCAACTTCTTCGCAAGCTGGCAAATTCGCAAAGATAGCCGCGATAGATTTAGGCACGAATAATTGCCGCCTCCTTATTGCAAATGCAGACGTTAATGCACCGCCTCCACAAAAGCTTTTACGTGTGGTCGATAGTTTTTCACGCATTGTACGTCTTGGTGA
>CALJMC010000104.1 GCA_937982385.1 uncultured Rickettsiales bacterium
TAGTAGATTCATCGGCTAGGGCAAGCAGAAAAGAACGGTTTTTGCTGTTTTTTATGTGCGGATGATTAGCCTTGCAGCACTTCTTTGATCTTGCTGGCAATTTGTTTGAGCGTGAACGGTTTTGGTAGGAAGTTGAATTCACGTTCGGTGCCATAAGTGTCGAGGAACGCATCCTCTGCATAGCCTGAAATAAAGATGACTTTAATCGTTTTGAGTTTTTCGGGATATTTCTTTTCAAGCGTGTCGACCATAGTAGGGCCGTTCATGCCAGGCATAATGACATCCGTAACGATGATATCGACGCTATCGCCCTTTTCTTCAAAGACTTCCAGAGCATTTTCTCCGCAATCTGCTTCCAATACTTCATAGCCTTTATTGCGTAATGCGCGGGCTGCAAAAATACGAACGGGTGTTTCATCTTCCACTAGCATGATCGTTGCGGCGCCCGTTAGGTCAGAGGCTGGTTGCTTGTCTTCAGAGATAGAATTCGTATTTGCTATAGGTTCAATATCGTGATTATGGGGGAAGAACAGCGCGAAAGTGGTGCCTTCACCCTCAGCAGATTTGACATAGATATGCCCACCTGTTTGACGAATAATGCCGAAGACTGTTGCCAAGCCGAGCCCGGTGCCTTGACCTATTTCTTTGGTCGAGAAAAATGGTTCAAACACCTTTTTCATGAGGTCGGATGGAATGCCGCAACCAGAGTCAGTGATTTCAACCAGAACATAATCGCCATTGGCAATTTCATCATCTTCGGGTGCAAGGAATTTTCCCTCAAGTGGGAAGGCGCCCTTGATGGTAATATTGCGTGAGGTGATGTCGAGTGTGCCGCCGTCTTTCATTGCGTCGCGAGCATTGACGGCTAGATTAATGATTACCTGTTCAAGCTGCCCTTGGTCTGCTTTCACACTTCCGAGATCGCGTCCATGCACCATATTGAGGGTAATGTTTTCACCAATGAGTCTGCGAATGAGGTTGGCGAGTTCAGCCAACAATTCAGTGACATCAATCTTCTTGGGCTGTAGGGTTTGCCTGCGGGAAAAGGCAAGTAATTGGCGAACAAGATTTGCCGCACGGTTTGCATTTTGTTTGATCTGCATAATATCGGCAAATGATGGGTCGCCTGCCGGGTGGCGCATCAAGAGAAGATCGCAAAAACCAATCATGGCAGTAAGCAAGTTGTTGAAGTCATGCGCGACACCGCCAGCGAGCTGGCCAACCGCTTGCATTTTTTGTGAATGCGCAAAACGCATTTCTAAATTCTTTTGCTCAGAAGAATCAATAAGCATGATGGAGCAAAGCTCGCGCCCATCCGCGTCGGTGGAACGTTTCGTATTAAAATAGACGGAAACAGTGAGCATCTCTTTACTGTCAGTCGCATGGAGTTCAATCGATAATGGCTCTAGTCCTTCTGTATTTGCGAAACATTTCTCAAGTGCTTTTAAAAAGCGCTCCCGCTGGTCTTCTGACAGTAATGTGGTGAAATTTACGGGACTTTTAGCAATGGCTGCGGCGTCAAAATGTAGCAGATTACATAGAGACGGGCTTGCGATGACGATATGTGCGTCTTCAGTAATATTCGCGATAGGGATAGGGGAATGTTCGATGAATTCGTGCAAGTCATTTGCAGTAGAGCTTTTTTTCTTATTCCAGAACATTGAGCTTCCTTAAACCTTTTTGACCATGCCGACAGCCATGGTTGGCGTGCCATCATCATCGTAATGTATATGTTGCGTTATATTCACCCGGACGATAGATGCATTCTTATGTTTTAGTTTAACTTCTCCAGAGAACTCTTTCATTTCAATGGATTTTTTATCTTCTGAGTCGGTGATGTATAGGAGGTCATCCAGTGCTAATTCAAGCTTTATAATGTCACCTTCTTCGAAGCCGAGCCATTTCTCTAATGTTGCGTTAAGCATGCGAATATGTCCGCTCGGGCTTGTGCTATACAGGCCAAACGGCACGGCATGAAGCAGGTTGCGGGCAGGCGAGTTGTGAAGCGAATAGCGTGATTCATTTTCAACTGAACTGGTGAGTTTCTCTTTGCGTTTGGCGACGAACTTACGTCCTTGAATAATGAAATATCCATAAGGGCGCTCAAGCGGCGTGATCGTTAGACACATGCGCACGCTTTCGGTTTTTTCGTCTTTTAGCTCAACATAGAAATGCTCTGGCTCACGGTTTTCAATCGCATTATACAAGCGATGTTTTTCTGAATGAGAGAAATTCGCAAGTCGGGCCAAATCTTCGAAGCAATTGCCGAATTCTATATCACCCAAATAGCGCTCAACACCTTTTCCGCGAAAGGCGATGTCGCCCGAATTATTAGCGAAGAAAAAGAAATCTTGCTGTGAATTGAGGGAAGAGGAAAAAAGAACCGTATGAAATTCTTTGTCGGTGAGCAAATCCAGATTGCGTTGAAAATGATAAAAAGCATAGAGCACCGGAAATAGCATGATTGCCGCTATTTTTAGTGCGATATAGTTTTCTGCTGCGGGGTTGAACCCACCACCGCTTGTGATAAAAATGCTAATAATAACTGCAAATAGGAATAGAGCCATAATCGCGATGCTGCGACCACTACGATTTCGTTTTATGAATTGATTATGTTCAGCGTCTTCCATGCTATTATTAATACGCTATGCATCAAGGTATGCGCAAGCGAAATCGCGATGACTGAGCCTCTACATAAACACTCTTTCTTGAAATATGCAGATATGTCATTTTCTTGCTAAACACCTAAACATCGTTTGACAAGAAGCTGAGTGTTATTGCACTTAATGTTCATGTGTGATAGTGATTAAAAAAGGAAAATAGAACACATGGTTAGCATGCGGTACTTTATATTATCTATTGTGGCGTTGAGCGTCTCGGCGTGTACTGTGCCGAGTAACCGAGGCTATGACTGGGATAATTATGATGTGCGCGATGTCCAGCCGACCTATGGTGATGGTTATTATCAAGATAATGATAGCGTCTACACCCCACCAACAAGTTACGGCTGCTCTCCACAAGATATTGGCAGTATTGGTTGCGAATAATTAACGCGTAATTACATCATAAGCGTTGGAGCGTTCCGAGCCGCCTGAGATAACGGAGCGATAAACCTGATAATTTTCTAATATCCGCATCACATAATTACGTGTTTCGCTGAAGGGTATCATCTCAATCCAATTAATCATGGCATATTGATTGCTACGATCCACGGGGAAGCGCTTGAGCCAACTAGCAGGACGACCTGGGCCCGCGTTATAGCCCGCAGCAACGAGCGCATAGGCTGGGCCAAAGCGGTCAATGAGTGAGTTTAAGTAATGTGTACCGAGGCGAATATTATGCTGTGGCTGATAGAGTTTGGACTTGGAATGAGGTATTTTATTGCGTCTTGCTACAATCTTGGCAGTGCTTGGCAATAGCTGCATCATGCCGCGTGCATCTGCTGAGCTACGTGCTCTGGGGTAGAAGGAGCTTTCTTGACGCATAATAGCGTAAGCCAGCTCTGCCTCTACAGGAATATTTTCAGGAATATCTAAAATAGGGTAGCTGGTTTTCTGTAAGAAGAAGCCTTTGCGTCCGGCATTTTTGCTGGCACGTAGTGCAAAGTCAGGGCGATTAATGGTGGTGCCCAAATGCGCAACCATTGCGGCTTCTTCTGCTGATGCAGCCTGATTGGCCAAATGCTTAATGAAGGTAAGTGCTTGCACGTGAATATCGGCTTTTCCCAGCTCCTGAATTGCTTTGGCGAGTGAGTTTTTATTGACGAATGTATTATAGCGACTCATGCGAATATGCGGATGAGTATCAAACTTCAGGCGACTTTTTCCGAAGACTTCTTCATGCGCGAGCTGCCCATAAAAAGTGTCTTTATATTTCGCGGCGATGCGATACCAGCGTGTTGCGCGGCGGTCACTGCCTGATTGCTTGGCGGCGCGCCCTGCCCAATAGGCCCCGCGCGATTTACTGATAGGGAAGCTTACTGTTTTGTAGAGCTGTTCAAAGATGCTAAGTGCTTTTCGCGCTTGCCCTCTGAACGAGAGTGCTGTCCAGCCCTGCATCCATAATGCCTCCGAAAGCTCGAAGGTTTCAGTCTGTCCGTGATTGTCAGCGAGCTTTTCAGCCTTGGCGTGCTGGCCCGATTCCAACGCTTCGCGAATGGCGCGTTTACGGTATGGCCACCATTTCGATGCATAAGGTACTTTTTTTCCCATTTGCAGTAATATTTCTTCAACGCCGACGAGGTTCTTAGCTTTTTTGCGCCACACCATGCGGTCAAACATGAGGCCGGCATCATGTTTATATTTAGCAGAGACGGCCGCAATTTTACCGTTCACGCCTTTATGACGTTTCTGCAGCGCTATGCGTGCATCTATCAAGGTGCGATAGTCGGCTGCAATATAAGGTTTAAGTGACGCGGCAGTATTGGGCTTATTTTCCCATAAGAGTCTATTTGCACGGGCTGCATGCGTGTCTGTGCCGAGCAAAGCAGCATATTGCAGAAGAATACGTTTTTCCTCCGATGATGAGAAATCCCCATTCACCCAAGCACGACGTACCACTGCCTGCGTCACTTTGTTGCGAGATTCTGCCCATTTTAGTTCACCCCATGCCGTTTTAGGCGAATGTTTAGTAAACCATGGTTGCATGATTTGAGCGGTGGCATTTTCGCGAGCAAGTGCCTGTTCAGCACGAATAAGGAGCTTTTCTTGCGCGGGCCAATCAGGATGTTGGTTGATAAAATGTGAGAGGCGGTAAAAAGGCGGTGCAACGTCTTTATCGGTGAGATAGTGCCACATCACTGCACTTGCAATATAAGGGCTGCCAGATTGCTCGGCATTCTTCAGCGCGCTCTCAAAGCGATTTCTGTGAATGTCGTTGAAGGCAGCTTTTGTTTTGTTGATTTGCGCAGCAGAAAGACTATAGGAAGGACTCGGCGCACTCACCATAAGTGACAAGCTTAGAGCCAGCACGCAGGTGAGATGTCGCATCCATTTCATAGTGGTCGCCTTTATCAATGCTCAAAGAGTTTACTTAGCAGCTTCAGCGCTATTATGGCGTGCCATCGCTTGCTCAATCATTTCTGCTGCGGCATCATGATCTTTCCAGCCAATAATTTTTGACCATTTGCCTTCTTCCAAATCTTTGTAATGCTCAAAGAAGTGACGAATCTGCTCAAGCTGAACTTTTGGTAAGTCAGTATAGGTCTTGATGCTGTCATGATATGGGTGAAGCTTTGGCGCTGGTACAGCGAGAATTTTTTCATCTTCGCCACCGTCATCTTCCATCAGTAATACGCCGACAGGACGTGCAGGAATGACTGCGCCCGGGATGATTGAACGACGACCAACCACCATCACATCCGCAGGGTCACCATCGCCTGAGAGTGTGTGGGGAATAAAGCCATAATGTCCAGGGTAATGCATAGATGTGTGCAAGAAACGGTCAACAAACAACGCGCCTGACTCTTTATCCATCTCATATTTTACAGGCTCGCCGCCCATAGGTACTTCGATGATAACATTGATGTCCCAAGGTGGGTTATCGCCAACGGGAATTTTGCTCAGATCCATAGTTCTTCTCCTAATATTATTCTATATTGTTTGCGTTGCGGCTATGCAATGCGTTTAATAATGTTTCGCGCGGCACTGCGCCACCAAATGTGTTCACCAACTCTGCATTATCGAATACAGCTATGTAGGGTATTGCACCAGTGAATTGCAAGCCTTTTTTCCTTACAATATGTCCAAATTGTGCGAATTCATCGCGGTGCGCGACGGTGAGGGTTTTGAAGGCTGGAGAAGGGGTCTTGCTCGCAAGGTATGTTGCAAGCCCCTGTTTGCTCTCATCAATAGAGAAGGCAATAACACGATATTTATCACTCATGTTGCTTGCAATGTCGTCAATAATGGGGAACATGCGTTTGCAATAAGGGCACCATGATGCATAGATAAAAAGCACGAGCGGACGTTCATCAGTGGATTCGATGGCGCCGAGCAACTCGATTTGCCACATCGCTGCTGCTTTCACGTTTATCTCGTCACCAACTACGCTTCCCGTTATGCGGTGCTGATCAAACATTGCGCGTGTTTCATCTTCCCAGGTTGGTTCACTCATATTGACGTCTTTGCTCAAAAAGAAACTGATCAACCACATACTTCCCAAGACGAGAATTGTAATGTTGAGGGCTTTATCCAATCCTTTTGTACTGAAGAACTTATTCATATAATTAATCCTATTCTGATGTTTTTCCAGCATGTCACAAACGCTGCACTTGTAAAGTATTTTGTGAAGAGGTATAGAGATTGCGAACTCCGTTGTGAGTGTATTTATACGAGCAACTATCCGTTAACCCCATGTGCAAACAGA
>CALJMC010000105.1 GCA_937982385.1 uncultured Rickettsiales bacterium
CCTCCGCTCAGCAAAACACAACTCGCTGATTATGCAGACGAGATTAACCCGCTCAATGACCAAGAGTCCAAAATTCGCAGCACATTAGAGGTAAAACAGGCCTTTGACTTGTCTGAGAAGAAAGATCTTTGGGAGCGCAATTTAGATGCGCTCACCCCCGACAGCCTTGCTCCTAAAGACAAAGAAGCCTTCTCGACATTGTTGCGCCAAGCCGCCGCTACGGGGAGGCTGCCTGAATGTTTACGTGATGAGGCGCTCACTCGAATTAAAGAAGGAAAATATAACGATGCGGAAGATAGTTTAAGCATCATGATAGAAGCCCCCTACCCGCATGATCCTGATTGGAATAAACTCAAGCGGCGCATTGCAAAATCCATCAAACATAATCCCACGACTATCAATAATGTGTTCGAGATGGCAGCGAACCGAGGTTTACTGCCCGAAGGCTGTGCCAATGTCACCACCGTCATGCTGCCAGCACTCAATGATGATGGCACGCTCTCGGAGGTGCATAACTTTGTGACGGCCTATTTGGCACTGCCTGCAACCGACGACAGCCCCGCGCTCGCTTGCCCCTATTATTCCGTTGGGCATGATAAACGCTCCGCCGAGTCACACGCACGTTATTCCTTTTTGGAGCATTATGCATTTGGTCAGCTCAAGCCCATCTCTGAGGTAGCGATTCCAAACATTCTCTATGCAGAGCTTGATGAGGCACATGAAAACAAGGAAATGATTGTGCGTAAAATGATTGAAGAGAGCGGTGGAGAATTATTCATTTCACTCCGTGAAACACGCGATGGTGAGCATATTGCAATGGCGAAAGTTGTGGGCAACATTTTCCCGCATAAAATCCTCACCTACGCAGTGGAACAAAATGAGAATGAAGCAAAAAGCACAGCATTGAAGCGCCTCTTACGCAACACTACCTTCAAACATGCAATGTCCTTACTCAACCCGCTTGATATGCACCAGACCCAAAATCCGCTCCAAGAACTTAAAAAATATGCAACAGATCATAACGTCATCCTCTCCTTCGCAACGAAGGAAATTAGCAAAAAATCGAATAATCCTGCACATCAAGTCACGGCTATTTTAACCAATGTTGAAGGCGTACAAGAGTTCTTCTCGCAACGCGCTCCCAATCGTGACCGCGCTCTTCTCGCAGCCTGTGTTGAAGCATTACGGCACAAAGACTGGTTAACAGCTCAAGATGCTCTCCTCACTGAAAATAATAGCTGGGCAGCTGATACCGCGAACCGCCATACACCATAACCATGGCATTTGCAGTAATACAACGCTGTTGAGTTTATTTGAAAAACCACTGTTTTTTTCTTTGCCAAGGGTTCCTTATTATACTAAACAGACTCTCCCAAAGTTGGTTTCACACAGAATCAAAATAGAATGTGAACACCACTTAACAATAAAAATATCGGAGTCGAGACATGTCAGAAAATATGCAGGATGTATTCCTTAATCATTGCCGTAAAGACGACAAGCCCGTTACTGTATACTTGGTAAATGGCGTTAAGTTACAGGGTTCTATCACAGGGTTTGATAATTTTTCTGTGGTGCTAAAACGCAATCAACATTCACAGCTTGTCTATAAACACAGCATCGCAACTGTTGTGCCTACCAGCGCAGTGCGTATGGGCGGTGACGCTGACGAAGATGAATCAGCCTATATTGATGATTCTGAATCCTACGAAATGGCATAATCCAATTGGGCACCAATGCTGTAGTCCTTCATCCATTCAGTCCGAAGCAATCAGACCGCTCGACGCGTAGTCCTGAAGCCAGCTTAGAAGAAGCTGTGCGCCTCAGCCATGCGATTAATCTCAAGATTGTGCATTCTGAAGTCTTGGCGTTGCGTGACATTAAGCCCTCGACGCATATTGGGAAGGGGAAGATTGAAGAGATTAAGCCGCTTATTGAAAAGCTGGATATTACCGTCGCGATAATCGACGCCCACCTCACCCCGATTCAACAGCGCAACTTGGAGAAAGCATGGGAGTGCAAGGTCATTGACCGTACTGCGCTGATTCTCGAAATTTTTGGCGCACGCGCCCGCACCAAAGAAGGTACGCTGCAGGTTGAGCTCGCGGCGCTTGAATATCAGAAGAGTCGACTCGTGCGTTCATGGACGCATTTGGAGCGTCAACGTGGCGGTGGTGGATTCCTTGGTGGCCCAGGTGAGCGTCAAATTGAACTCGACAGACGTATCATTCGTGACCAGATTGTCGTTATTAAAAAACAACTTAAAAAAGTTGTGCGTACTCGTACACTTCATCGAAAACATCGCAAGGATGTTCCCTATCCTTTGGTCGCTCTCGTCGGCTATACTAATGCGGGGAAATCGACGCTTTTCAACACGCTTTCACGTGCTGAGACTATTGTTCAAGATGCGCTCTTTGCCACGCTCGATCCCACTATTCGTAAAATTTCGCTCCCGCGCGGCATGGAGACAATGCTCTCTGACACCGTAGGATTCATCTCTGATTTACCGACGCATTTGGTCGCCGCCTTCCGCGCAACACTTGAAGAAGTGCTAGAAGCTGACCTCATTTTGCATATTCGTGATATTTCGCATGATGACAGCTTGGCGCAAAAAGAAGATGTCGAGAATGTGCTCGAGGCACTCTATGACGGGCGCGAAGCTGCACCGATGATTGAGGTCTATAACAAAATTGATCAGCTCGAAGCATCCGAAGCAGACATGTTGCCCCGTGACCGCATTCCGTGCGTGTCCGCCATCACAGGTGAAGGCGTAGAGTCACTTTTAGAACGCATCAATGAAACACTTTCCGACCTTCTCTATGTCGAGCAAAGCTATCGCCTAGAATACGCTCAAGGCCGCGCCATCGCATGGCTGCACGAGCATGGCGAAGTCACCAACACAAAAGATGACGGCGAAGCCCTCACCTTAACTGCCACCTTATCACCTGCTAACGCTGCACGTTTTGAGAAGATGATTACGAGTTAATTGCTAAAACCTAGTATCTCATTTCTCTTTTTAGCTATATCAGGTGTATTCTGCGCTGCAACTAACTCAGCTTCTTCTAATTCAATTTGAGAAGCGATATCTCCCACTGGCAATGCCTTATGAACCGCATCGCACAGCTGCTCAGCTTTGGGAATGTGAATTTCATCTGGTGCAACACCCATCACCGCCACATCGATTAACGTGTTGAAGTTATTGCGTCCATTATCATCAAGGTTGGGTACACCATAAGGAGTGTGGCGCAAAATATATTCATTGAGTGGAATGTTATGAAAGTTGCTATCAACAATTTCATTTAATGCATCATTAAACTCTTTTCCCCAAGAAATTTTATGTGCTTTCCCATCTGAAATTAACTTGTTAAGTTTTTCCGCATTACTTGGATATGTCTCTAAACCATTCTCGGCAGAAATGT
>CALJMC010000106.1 GCA_937982385.1 uncultured Rickettsiales bacterium
ATATTGAGGTGGGAGAAATTCTCATTCACCGTAAGAGTATTGATATGATTGATGCTGCGGGTGAGGTCGCTGACATTGTTCAGCAAGCCCTTAATTCTCCACATAGTAGGATTCCGTTTTGGAAGGGGAACCCTGATAATATTATTGGATTGCTCCATGCAAAAGATCTTATGAAGGTCGTTGCAGATAAGGGCGTGCAGGGCATTACGCATGATATGGTGATGGAAGCGCTGCGTGAGCCATGGTTTATCCCTGAAACGACGACGTTGCGTGAGCAGCTTATGGCGTTTCGTGCACAAGAACGTCATTTTTCCCATGTTATTGATGAATATGGTGATTTTCAGGGAATCATAACGCTCGAGGATATCATTGAAGAAATTGTCGGTGAGATACGCGACGAGGATGATGACCCACATGAACAAGAGCCCATCGTGCCGCATAAAAAGGGTGGGTATTTGATTTGGGGGAGTGCTACCATCCGTGATATTAATCGTGAGTTAGATTGGAAGCTTCCAGATGAACATGCCGCTACGGTTGCAGGTCTGGTGATGCATGAGTCGCGTTCAATCCCAGAGAAGGGTGCAAAATTCAGCTTCTATGGCTATACGTTCGAAATTATAGATAAGCGCGAAAACCAAATTACTTCCGTTCGTGTGAGGAAGTTGTAGGTGGGGTGCTAGGTGTATCTAATGGTGTAAAGCTTGTTAAGCTCTCAGGCGTTAGGCTTGTTCCCTCTGGAAATGTGTTGTTCAGTGCTATTGCGACTTCAGCCATCGCAATCAATTCATCTTTATTGGGGGTGGTGACACTAGATTGTTCTAAGAGTTTTTTATATTCTGGCACTGTTTGGCCACTGTGATATGCGACCATAGAAATAGTATGGGATATCATAGTAAGGCTTGCATTAGGAATGGAAAGCAATTCGTTTCTTTGCGCATCGGTTAGGTTTTCTAAGGTTGAAACTTTAGAAAATAATGTTTGAATGATTTTAAGATTGTTAGGGTTTTTTTAATCCTCGTCGCTCAAAATACGGTCAGCATTTACATCGACTAGTGTGTTTTTGTTATGACTCATTTGTTTTTCCTCATCTAGCTATCGTTATGAGTATAGTAAGAATAGGTGATGAGTGGTGTGAAGGTTTTGTGACAACTAACAGTGCTTTAAGAGTCTTTGTGAGATGTTTTCGATGAAGAAAGTGCCTCACCCGTTATTTCTACGCCAAACGGAAAGGTTTCCTTTAAAGCAATTGCCACCTCAATCATGGCATCAAACCCTTGCTTGTCTGGATGGTTTTCTTTAGCTAGTTCTGCCCGCAACTCTTCTAACGAAGATTTTGCAAATATTGCTGCCATGCCTGTTTTGCGAGCAATTTCCATTAAGCTTTCTTTAGGGTCTTGCATATAGGTTTTGCGTTCGTCGTCGGACATGCCTTGCCACTCAGCTGATTTTTCGAGCGCAGCGGTTATAATCTTCACATTATCAGAATTTTTCAAATCAATATTGCTCAGCACGCCGTTGAAATCAACGTCTACAAGTTTGTTTGAATCATTCGTCATGTGTTTTCCTTCGTGATGTGAAGGATGGTTATAGCAAAATTCTTGAGCTTGGCTATAATGTTTTTATGAGAGATAATGTAATCGTAGAATTTACGCAGGTTGGTAATGTGGTGAAGGTGACAGCCATATGCATGCGCACAGGTGTTGAGGTGTCTATGGTGGGTGATCCAAACGTTCCGCAGCCTCGTTTAATCCAGCTTGCCAAACAAAAGCTGAATTATGTGAAGAATAAACCTAAACCTAAGTCTAAACGCTAACCCAAATTTGGAGACTCCTCCCGTGAAGCTTCTATTTTCTTTTTTTACATTGTTGATTATGTCTTTCGCGAGCATGTCGTTGGCGCAAGATAAAGAAGCATCCGACTTTGCGGCGCAGCTTAAAGCATGGGAACAGGAAATTGTGGTGACGGATGATGTGCTCACTTCAAAGAACATGTCGGATGATCTGTTCGAAGTGCAAAAAACATCGCTACGTGCATTGCGAGTTGACGCTGGGGCATCAGCTGAACGGCAGCGTGCTAAGCTTAAAGAGCAACAAGAGGTGTTGGCAGCATTGGGTGATGTGCCGGAGGATGAAACCCAAGAAGATGATGCTATTCGTGCAAAGCGCAATGGGTTAAATGAAGCGATTAATATCATTGATGGTCGCCTTAAACAGTCGAACCTTATTATTGCGAAGATTGACGCGCAAATTACAGCGATAGAACAGGTTCAAAGCGAACGTTCTACAAATAAATTGCTGGCTAAAGAGCCTTTTCCACTTACCTTTGCGCATATTCCTACCTTTTTCAAGGAGCTTTATCTCTATGCATCTGATGGTGCTGAATGGCTCGTCGTGTTGCTCCATGTCGTCATTATTGGCTTCATAATCTTTGTTTCTTTTCCGATGGCTCGAAGTCTGAATGCGATGTTCACTCAGTCATCTTCTATTGAAATGCGTGCGCCACTGAGTGCAAAGCGCATTGTCTTGGTGTCCTTGGCGGCCTATTTAGTGTTTCTGATGCGCTTTGATATGATTGCGTTGTCTGAGAATTCCATACTTGAAAACGCCTGTGAGGCGCTTGCAGCGATTTGTTTGTCGCTGGTTCTTTTCTTTGCGTTCAGGAAAATACGGTTTGTGCCGGTCATCTTTGAGGCGAAGCATGATTTTGATCATGTAACGAGAGATTATAGTTGGTTGTATAATACAGCACGAAGAGCATTGCGTGCTGTGCTTGTAGCGGTGCCTGTGGCAGTCGTCTTGGGCTATGTGAATCTCGGGCTGTATGTGTCATTTAATATTTTTGCATCCCTGATGGCCATTATGATGTTTATTTGGCTGAGAAGTGGTTTTGCAACGCTTAACCTTAAGCTGTCTGATAAAAAGGGCGATGAAGATAAAGAGGCGCTTTCGCCGATGTTCATTACGATTATTGAACCTATTTTGGCGTTACTATGTTTGCTCACGGCCTTGTTCTTCTGGGGGATGACGGCGGAAGACTTCACCGCATGGGCGACCAAATATAGCAACGGTATTCCCATCGGCGATATGACGTTGGATTTTGGTAGTATCGGCTCAGCCATTATGCTTTTCTTCATGCTCTATGTGGTGATGAAGGTGATTCAGTGGTTCCTATCCAGCCGTGTTTTTCCCTATACATCCTTTGATATTGGCGTGAAAGACGCTATTATCGCGATTACTGGCTATATTGGTATCGTGATTGCATTCTTGGCGAGTATGAGTGCGTTGGGCATTGATATGTCGAAGCTTGCCATTATCGCGGGTGCGCTGTCTGTTGGTATTGGTTTTGGTTTGCAGGCTATCTTTAGTAACTTTGTCTCTGGGCTTATTTTGTTATTTGAACGCCCCGTGAAGGTGGGTGACTGGGTCGTTGTGGGAGAACATCAGGGCTTGGTGAAGAAGATTCGGGTGCGCTCGACTGAGATTGAGACTTTCTGGAATTCGTCTATCATTGTGCCTAACTCACAGCTTATCAGTGAAACCGTGACCAACTGGACACTCCATGATCGTATGGGGCGTGTGGATATTCAAGTCGGCGTTGCCTATGGCAGTGACACCCAGAAGGTGAAAGACCTGCTGCTTCAAGTGGCGGCGGACAACCCGAATGTGCGCAAAATTCCTGCTCCATCAGTGTTGTTTTCAAACTTCGGAGATAGTTCGCTCGATTTCGAGCTGCGCTGCTTCATTCGCAACATCCGCGATATTTATCGTGTGAGCAGCGAATTACGTTTCGCGATCGATGATCTCTTCCGCGAGCACAACATAGAAATTCCATTCCCTCAGCGTGATGTGCATATTATTTCAAAAAATAATGAAGAAGAATCTTAAAAGCACTTTACAAACTATGAGCGTTGGTTATGTATGTGACTGGATTTAACGTGGGGCGGTTAGCTCAGTTGGTTAGAGCGCGTCGTTGACATCGACGAGGTCGGGAGTTCGAATCTCTTACCGCCCACCATCCTCTTCTAAATAATAGCATGTCGTCGGCGGGATGGCTTGAATTTAAAATCGCTTACCTTAGAAAAGTGATTTGCGATTTATTTTTGCTTTAAAGGTTTATTTCTCAATGTTTGTATGGAGTGTGTGGTGTGTCTATTAAGTCACTTTACAATAATGTTAAAGGTGATTAGGCTGCGCGCAGAAATATAATAAATTTGTAAAACATAAAGGGTTAGGCAATGAAAAAGATAGTATTTATTCTTCTGCTACTCGCTGTTATCTGGTGGATGTGGCATTGTGTCTATGGTCACAACGAGCAGATAGAAGCTGACGTAACGGAACGTGCAGGCGCAGCATTTTCTGAAAGCAAATTGAGTGGTAGCATTTCTGATGGTGCTGTGGACCTCAAAGTTGATGGTCGTGATGTGATCTTAACAGGTGTTGTTAACTCGATGGCAGAGAAAGCCACCTTGTTGAAAATAGCCCATGATACATACGGTGTTGCACGTGTCTTTGATGAGTTGACCATTGCGGAGGCGCCCGAGCCAGAACCAGTTGTAGAGAAGATTTCTGAACCAGCCTCAGCGCCCGTAAAAACATGTTTTTCTGACATTCCAGCTTGGATGAATGCGCAGAAGATTTCTTTTGCATCTGCTCAGGCAGTTATCAACGCTAAGAGTTATGACATTCTAAATGAGATGGCTGCGCAGCTTGAGGATTGTCCTGGCGTAATGATCTCTGTTGCCGGCCATACAGACAGCGATGGTTCCGAGGGTTTGAATCAAACCTTGAGTGCCAATCGTGCGGCTGCAGTGGTGAGCTATCTTCAAGGCAAAGGTCTTGATCAAGAGATGCGCTCTGTGGGCTATGGTGAGTCTCAGCCTGTTGCAAGCAATGCAACAGGTGAAGGCAAGGCCCAAAACCGCCGCGTAGTATTTGAGATTACTGAGAAAAACTAAATTTAATTTTAACAAATAGATTAACAAACATACTTTATTAAAGGAGTAGAAGATAATGTCTTATCTTATTTTACAAATGTGGCTTTGCTTGCTCATAGCCTTTTTGCTTGGTGCCATTCTTGGATGTTTATGGTGTAAAATTTTCTGTTGTGGAAAAAATAAGGGTTATGACATGTCTGGGCTCAAAGAGCATGATGTGATGCCCGCATCTACCATTGCGGCGGCTCCAATTGCTGCTATGGCGCCGAAGCCTCAAGGGATGATCATTCCATTGCATCTTGATGGTGACGGTTATGATATTCAAACGCTAGAAGGAATTGGTCCGCAAACAGGCGATCAATTCCGTTCTATTGGTGTTGCAACGGTAGGTGATTACCTTCGACACTTGCATACAGCTGAACAGCGTGAAGATGCTGCAGAACGTCTAGAGATTCGCGTTAAGCCTCTTCATGGCTGGGCAACAATGGCTGATGTTCTTCGCGTGCGTGGCGTTAATCATCAATTTGCTGAGTTGCTTCATGAAAGTGGTATCCTTACGATTGGACAGCTAGCAGACTCTGATGCAGGTGCTTTGACAGCGAAGATGGAAGAGGTGAATGTTGCCGGTAAGCAGAAAATTGCACCTGAGGTTCCAACCTTTTCTGAAGTATCTTCATGGGTGAGAGAAGCTAACACTATGGATGATATCATAAGCCTTTAGATATTTCTAAATTCCAAGCATTAAAAAGCCGTCCAGATTTGTGTCTGGGCGGCTTTTTGTTGTGTAGGATTCTGACTGAGGTGCTGGGGGGAAATAGGGGGGAAGACCCCAGTCAGAAGAACGGAAAGACGGCTCTATGCTGCGTAATGCTGCAATGTCGTCTCTATCTCAATATTTGTGTCAGCTAATGTAGCTTGCTGGTGGACACGATCGACGTCAAACCACCAGGCTAAGCCTTCAATGCTAAGGCTCTCACCGAAATATGCGGCTGTATAGACATCAAAGAATGTGCGGGCATCGCGTGATACTTCACCTTTTCCAGCCCATTGCATAGCATTATGGACATGCGCAGAAAGCTCTTGCTCTTTGGCAGTAAAGGCGTGTTGCAAGGCTGTCGCTGATGCATATGCCTCCTCATTGGCAAGAAGCGGCGTGTAGAGCAACTCTTTGCTTGTAATTAGGGCGTCATGTGTGTGCACGAGCGCATCAATCGCATCGACGATACGGCGGGAGAAATATTCCATATAGTAAATAAACGGATTGCCAAACTCTGATGCATAATGAATAGGGGTGAGCTCGCGCATCCCTTGTGTACCGGATGAAAGTGCAAACTGAATACGGCGACCTGCCACGTTCCACTTTTCCACATCACGGCGCATTGCTGGGACATAGCGAATGGCGGCGGTGTCTAACGCTTGCTCAGGCAAGTTCCTGTCGAGATAATCCATCAGGGCATTATCATGCTGCGAGGTGATGTGATCGTCTTTAATAGTATCTTCAGCTTCTGTCTGGCTAGGTATATGTTCAATGGTTATCATGTCTAACTCCTGTTGCTCCATTATATGTTCTCCGACACACACAAAAGGGTTAAGCAATTTCTGTGCCATAATCTTTTTTGGTGTGTTCTGATACTGTCATCAAACCGTCATATTCTTGTGTTAATCTAGTGGAATAGAAACTTAGGCATAAATAATACGAGGATGACATGGCTGATAATGAAAACGATAAGTTATCGCAGATAAAGAAGGTGTTTTGGGAGAGGCTGGCTGTTAAAACTAACAGAGAGATCCCTGAAGGTGTTCAAGCAGTTCTTCGAGAAATGATGATAGAGTATCGCGAAAATAATCCTGAAGGTGCTCAATTGTTATGGGATTTAGCAGGTGAAGATACATGGAGGGCAATGGGGCTGACTAATATTACGGATTTTGATGCATATAATGAAAAAAATTCTAGCCAATTGAATGAGAATCCTCGCAGTTTAGACGCTACTGAGCAGGAAGCATCTCAGCTTATAGAAATGACGGATAAAAGAGTACTGGATGCAGTTCTAATAGCGGCTAAAATATCAGGAACAACGTTGGAAAACCTATCTAGTTTGATTGAAGACTACCTTCATGTTGATACAATGTTTAAAAATAAAATTTTGGCAGATGTAGCGTCTACCATTGGAGCTTTAAAAGAGGAAAACATTGCTATAGAAGGACTGTCGCCCAATGATAGCTCGATTCGTGAAATGTTATATGCGAATGATGGACAAAGACCTAGCTTGGTAAGCGCATATGCTGATGCAAAACAGGTAACGTCAACAGTAGCAGAGCAAGCAGCAGTAGAGCCAGCAGAGCCAGAGCAGGCAGACGAGACTGAAGCGTTTAATGCGAAGGCTTGGGTCGATTCGCTGTTAGATGAAAATGTGCAGGGACCTAGGACAAAAAATATTGATGCATTCCCAGTTGGTCAGGAGCAAGCTCTTGCGGATTATTTGGCAAATGGTGAAGCGCAGCGGGCCTATGATGTTTTGAAGGTTGTTTTACGCACAAACAGTGTGACGCCTGACGACAAGCGCGTGAACATAGTTAAAGCTATTGCAGCTATTGAAAAACAAGATTCTAATCCAGATGGTTTTGCAGGCGAAATGATTATCACGCATGCAGTTTTCAAAAAGAACTTTTATGAGCAAAATAATTTAGACTTAGATAGCTTACGAATATTAAACGCTGCAGGTGTCATTGATGTTGAAGAACTTCAGAAACAGCTTCCATGGCATTTTTACCATAATGAGGTGGAAGCTATTTTGGACATGTTCTCCGAAGAGCAACGTCTGGAATTGCTGAATGGGGTGAATGCAGAAGAGCTGCAACCTTGGGACGCTAGGTTGAGATTGTTCACAGAGCAGGGGATGGACACAGAGGAGGTGTTTAGCAATAGTAAGGTTGGAGAGATATTAGACGCCACAACAGCCCACATGTTAGGTGAGATTAACTATCCTGACACATATCCTAATGATGATAAAGGTGTGCCATCTGTTGAAGCATTAATTGTTCATATTGTGAATGAAGGTCGCGTGTTGCAGGATGATTTTTTTTCAGAAAGAATAGATATTGCTAATTCCAATATTAGCCCAGCTGAGAAAAAGAGATTAAGTGATATTAATGATAACCGTTATCTTGCTGAACGCGAGCTTACCATAGGCGATAAGCTGAATGAGACACGTGAAGCGTTGAACCGTGGTGAAATAATAGCGCTGAACCTTTCGTTAAGGTCAGAAAATAAAATGCCCCAAAATGCTCCAGGTAAGAGCGAGGCGCGAGAAAAACAGGCAGAGCCAGCACCAGCAGACGTAAATGAACCGGAACCTATTGCGCCCGGAAAGAAAAACCCGCGAGAAGCGGTACCTGCCAAGCCAGAATCAGAAGCTAGAGGTAAGGTTGTTATCGTTCCTGAAATGCAGGAAGAGTATTATGAAAAAGGCTTGGCAACTGTCACTATGTCAGAACTGCGTGATGGTAAGGGTGCGCATGACCAGCTTGAGTATGATGAGAATGATAATTTTATTCAAACACTTGAAAATGCTGGCAAAGAGGATGTTTCGTTCGTTGAGGCTATGAAAAACATTGATAGCGATGAGGCGTCAAAAATTACAGATATTACTGTTTTACATCAGCTTATTCGTGCGGCAGACGAGTATAATGGTGAGGAGCAAGGTTTGACGGGTGATGCTTTGAAACTGAAGGAATTTCTTGAGAAAGAGAAAGAAGATGGCGGTATTAAAGGTCATGAAGACCACCTCTTTATTACGTCCGCCGTATCCGCTCAAATTCAAGAGGCATATTATAAGACGCATGGTGAAGCAAATAAAGATGGTGTCATCACACGTGAAGAACATAAACTTATGGTGAATGATGCGATTGAAGCCGTAGCCAAGGCTGGTCTAAATTTAGAGGGTGCGGTGACAGTGGATAAGTTCAATAATAAGGATGATATCGCTGCACCATCTGGGGCTGTTGATTATGCGCAAATAGCACGTAATAATGAGCGTGAAGTTTAGGCAATCTCAATATCAAAGACGCGTTGATAATATTCAGAGAAGATGGCGCGTTCATGTTCATCGCATTTATTCATAAAGCTGACGATGAAGGCATTCTCAAGGTTTTTACCCAGTAAATAATAATTCTCAATCCATGAAATAACGGTGCGGGGTGACATGACGGTAGAGATGCTGCCTTGTTTGAAGCCTTCACGCGTGAGGTTTGCGAGCTTCACCATCTTTTTCACGAGCGGTTTGTCTTGCTGTTCTTTTTCTAGGCGTGAGAGCACAATTTTTTCTTCTTCTGCGGCAGGCAGATAATTAAGTGTCGCCACCATGTGCCACCTGTCCATTTGTCCCTGATTAATAGGGTTTGTACCGTGATAGATACCCGAGCTGTCGCCCAACCCAATAGTGTTGGCAGTGGCAAAAAGCCTAAAATTAGGGTGAGGGGTGATGATTTGGTTCTGATCGAGGAGGGTGAGCTTTCCTTCAGATTCGAGCAATCGTTGAATCACGAACAGCACATCTGCACGCGCGGCATCATATTCATCGAATAAAATCGCGACACCTTCTTGCATCGCCCATGGGATGATGCCAGGGACAAACTCGGTTACTTGTTTTCCATCACGCAGGATAATGGCGTCACGCCCGATAAGATCGACACGGCTGACATGACCATCCAGATTGACACGTACAAACGGCCAGTTGAGTCGGGCAGCAATTTGTTCAATATGAGTAGATTTCCCCGTTCCATGAAAGCCTTGAACAATCACGCGACGGTTATGTGCGAAGCCAGCCATAATAACTTTTGACGTATCCGCGGCTAGATGATAGCTTTTATCAATGGCGGGAATATGACTATGTTCGCTTTTAGGGAGAGCATATTTTTCAATTTCCTTAGTCATGATAATCTTATTATTTTGTTGTTTAGTCATAGGTTAACTCTAATTGTTGGAGTGATGCTTCAAATTGTGTTACGGCGTGTAATTCTTTGTCGGTGACGATGCCATCACGCATAACGAACAGATTTGCTAGTTCTATGAGCTTGAGATGCACTCTGCACGCATAGGCGAAGGTGCTACGTCCTGTCTCAAAGGTGCGGCGTATTGAGATGAGCATGCGCATGTTACTTATCAGTTCATCTGCAGCATTTGATGCGATTGGCAGGGTGTAATCCGCCGCTTTATATTTGAATTCTTCCATGATTCGTTCAATCCACGTATCGAGCGTTTTGTCGGTTTTAATGGGTGAGTCCATTAAACGTAGATAGGCGACACATTCTGCAAGCAGGTTAAATTCTGCATATTGGCCAATAGGGTCAACGGTGCCGAAATAGCTGCCAAGCATAAGGATATCATGTTCAATCATCTGTTTGGCGAACATCTCGCTGCCTTTTTCAGGCCATGCATCGTAAATGGGCATATAGGCTTGGTAGAGCTCTTCTACAATTTCTCTAACATTGCCGTTTGACATAATGATTTACCAAATAATGATAGGCGTTTGTGATGTCTTTGAAGCGCTCTTCTGCATCTTCATCTTCCCTGTTTACATCGGGATGATAACGTTTGACCAGTGATTTATACTGTTTTTTGATAGCCTTCTCTTCGACAGGGTGTTCGAGTGTTAAAATGTCGAGTGCAACTCTGTCTTGTTCGGCAATGGTTGGTTTACGTT
>CALJMC010000107.1 GCA_937982385.1 uncultured Rickettsiales bacterium
ACCTTTGAGCGAGTGTATTACACCATACCATGACTCAGCATCACCATCAAAAAGCTCTCCGCGAATATTACTCAGATCCAACGCCGATTTTTCGATGAATGTATCCACGAGGATAACTAACTGTTCTGGGTCATCATCCGCATATTGCTCCAACACAGATAAATCAAATAACATATCATCCACATTGTTAGAGCTAGAGACCACCTCCATCTCACCATCTGAATGTTTATCCCCTTCATCGACAATAAAATAATGAGAGAATAATAAACCGAACAATGTTTCATCTACCGGCTTGGCAATATAGTCATTCATACCACTCTTAATGCATTTCTCGCGTGCACCAATCATGACATCCGCCGTCATGGCAATGATAGGGATAGGGGTCTCCACCCCACTCGTTTGTTCTAACTCCCGAATGCTTTCGGTCGCTTGATAGCCATTCATAACAGGCATATGACAATCCATAATAATCATATCATAATCATCCATAATGAAGGCTTCAACGGCGTCAGAACCATTAATCACGAAGTCAAATGATGTAACGCCCGCACGCTCAAGCATCTTGCGCAGCACCATAATGTTAAAGTCATGATCTTCTGCAATGAGCAATCGCGCATCGTCTAATCTCTTTGTCGGAGTTATATAGTTAGCCTTGGAAAACACCGCTTTTTCTTTGCGCGCCCGAATCATCTCACTTGCATTGGCAGATGCATGACCAAGCGGAATCTCAAAACGGAAGACAGACCCCTCTCCTTTTACACTCGTCACACCAAGAGAGCCATTCATCTGCTCAACCAGTTTCTTCGTAATATTCAAACCAAGTCCCGTACCACCAAAGTTACGTGTTGTACTTTCCTCAGCCTGAGAGAATTTTTCAAAAATATAGTCTAGCTTATCCTCATCAATGCCAATCCCCGTATCGACAATATCACATGAGAATATCACATTCTCTTCACGCTGCTCCAAGTTAGCCTTAACATTCACATGACCTTCGAGCGTGTATTTAAGCGCATTCCCAATAATATTGGTCATAATTCGCGTCAAATAAGTATCATCACCATGCACATAGGGGTTCTCGAAATTTACCATGGTTACATTAAACACCAAACCATTTTTAGAGGCGATAGGAACAAGCCGCTCTTCCAAATCAAGCAACACTAACCTTAAATTGAAATCTCGATTATCAAAGACAATCTTCCCTTCTTCAACCTTAGATAAATCAAGGATATCATTGACAATACCCAGAAGCGCCTCCGAGGCGCCCTTTATAGTTTTTACTATTTTTTGTTCTTCTTTAGGAATGGTCTTCGCTTCACTCAATATACGAGAAAGGCCAATAATACTATTCAGCGGAGTGCGCAGTTCATGGCTCATATTGGCTAAGAAATCACCCTTAGCAACATTTGCTAATTCCGCAAAATTCTTGGCTTTTTCAATCGATGATGTGCGCCCTGTCACAACTAAAACAAAAATACTAAAAAAGCTCACAAACAATAGCTCGGTTAATAAGACCATGCGCAGTGCCCAGTTTTCAGCATAAACATCAGATGTTTTTTGCACGAATGTAATCTGCCATACGCGCCCCGCAACAGGCAGCACCTGACCTATAGTAATAAGGTCTTCAGGAATAGCTATCTCTTCAGGTATTGCAGCATATTCAGGCATTCTAGAATCAAACAATAATCGTTTACCTTCTGCATCAGCAGTCATATCATAGAGTATGATGTCCATTCCTAAATCTGAGGCATGACGCATAACATCTTGCATCATAGGTTTAAACAAAAACACTCCATTAACATAACCTCTATGTGCTTTTTGCCGTTCAATAGCCGAAAGTCCAAATATATCTTTGTCATACACAGGGTTGTAAATAATAAACCCATACTGATCTTCTGCCTGCACAATGGGAAAGCGTGCCGTAGCAACGGGTGTTGCCGTGTCACGTGCTGCATCCAATGCAATACGACGCGAATCACCTACAATCGAATCCGCAGCATAGACATCAAACCCTATTACAATTTTATTATCAACATATGGTTCAGAATAAATAATAGGAAAATGCACGTCAGCAGCTGGAGCCTTTCTCACATCACCCAAAGCATAACGACTCGTTATATCAAAGTTTTCGAAGCCTTGACTGCGTAACTTTTCAACAAATATATTGCGGTCTTTTCCATCAACTTTAGGGATCCATGACAACCCAGTAATGCCAGAATAAAGGCGCAAGAATCCACTTGTAAAGACCTGAAACTCTTCCATAGACACATAGCTTGATGCAGAAAAGAAACGTTCATTCGCAATGAGGACACTCAGATAAGAGGACATTTCCTTTTGGAACTCAACAGCTATTTCTGAGCTGCGATCATTAAAATGACTGAACTGAAAATTCTTTTCTCTTTCTTTGGCATATTCGAATACAAAACCCATAATAAGGAAGGCAATAGAGAACGCAGCGATCACGATCTTTTTTCGCTGATTCACAATCGAATTTTCTCCACCTGCAGACATCAGAATAAGACATAATGGAGTGAACACCATGACGCCCATCACATCGCCCATCCACCAGTTAAGCCAATGTGCTGGGAACTTTCCAGCCGACAAAAATCCTACATAATGGAGCGTTAGAGACGCAACTGAGGTGCTCATCAAGCACCCGACAACACCACCCAAAAACAGAAGTTTTAAAATATCTTGTAAATCTTCTAATGGGTTTGGCATTTCAACAAAACGCTTAATAAGTCGAGCCGAGACAAACGCTTGAAAGGACGCTCCAAATGCAATAATGATTGCTACTAGCAATGCGGAGAGAGTGATTGCATCAACATGATGCATAGATGTGGCAAACGCTGCCATGAATATGGCTGGCCAATAGCGATATCCCATAACAAGCATCGCGGCCAAAGCAATCCCAGCAGGTGGCCATACACCTGCCGCCTGTTCACTGGGTACCACGAAAAACAAGCCGACACGTCCGCTCAGATAACACGCCAAAGTGAGTAATATCAGTTTTTTAATATAGGACATAAATAAAGAAGCTAAGTTGAACTAGTAGTAACTAGTTACACAACCAACTTAAAAATACAACTTTTACATGCTTATTGTTTCATTATGAAACGCATTAGTTATCACTATTTATCTAATATTACTGAACCATCATCACTAGAATATTCGAACTCACCCTTCAACATCGACCAAAAGGTTGCATAATGCTCATCATTAAAATTGCGCAAACGGGCAAATGACGCGTGCTTATCAGGTGTGCGTGGATTCACCTCAATGCCCCACATAGACTGCGTGTCATAGGGCAAACGTCCATAACGGAAATCTGCAATAATAAACGGATTATCGGGATGCATATAGATGAAGTCTTGCGAGAAATAAGCGAATCGTCTGATATCCTGTCGCTGCACAGAGTCCTGCGGCAAGCTCGGGAACACCACATGCTTATCAATCATCACCACGCTACTTCCTTCATGAATCGCATGATTCTCAAAGGGCGGCACATAGACCGCGTCCACGTAATAGCGCCCGGCAGACTGATACACCGTTCGCCACAAACGATTATTCCCAATCGTAGGGTTCAGCAATAAACGCTCGACCTGATGCCCTCGCTCGGTGGCCAGCCCCAGCACAATGCCCTCGACTTGCTTGTGCTTGACGTAACCATATCCCAAATAAAGTAATGATATAGCTAGCCCTATTTGTATGATGCGCGATGACTTCTTCACACATGCCGCAATCACAAATCCAACAAGCGGCAACGTATAGAGCGGGTCAATAATAGAAACAATATTCCAACCGACACGCAAATCAGAAAATGGCCACAACAACCTCGTACCGTAACTAGTACAGGCATCAAGCAGCCCATGCGTCGCAAAGCCAAGAGTCGTAAATAAATAAATCGCCCAGAACGAGCCTTGTCGCCTATAAATCAACAGCCATATCAACGCCGCCACTATCAATCCACCAAACGGAATAAAAAACAATGAATGCGTAAAATGACGATGATATTCAATCGCCATAAGAGGGTCCGCAGCAGAGCGAATCATGATATCCGCATCAGGCGCCATACCGCCCAACGCACCACATAACACAGCCTTACGCAACGTATCGCGCCTAGCCGCACTCCCTGCAACCGCAGAACCTATCATCGCTTGAGAAAGTGGATCCATTGCGCGTTACCCTAAAAAATTCGTCGCCATGGCATAATAAAGCGGAATGCCAAACATGATGTTAAACGGAAAGGTAATAGCGAGCGACATTGGTACATAAATCGCTGCTTTCGCCTCTGGCAATGCAAGACGCATCGCTGCTGTCACCGCAATATAGGAAGAACTTGCTATCAGAACAATAAACAACGTCCCCGTCCCCACATCCAAACCAATCAACATGCTCAACAGCAGCCCAACAACCGAACCCAACAGTGGCATATAGATACCGAACATGACCAAACGCCAATTAAATTCCTTCAAATGCCCAGCCTGACGTGACACCAACAACCCCATATCCATGAGGAAGAATGCCAAAATACCATTAAACGGTTCAACAAAGAACCCATGCATTTTCTCCATACCTGATGTGCCCGTCGCCCAACCAATCAGGAATGACCCTGTGAGGAGCAAAATAGCACCATTGGTGAATATTTCTTTCATCAGCTTAGGCTTAGCCTTCTGCGTTGACTCAATGGTGTCAGGGCGCGCACGGTGTGCAATGAATAAGCCTGTTAAAATCGCAGGTGCCTCCATCAACGCCAACACTGCCACTATATAACCAGCGTAAATAACCTCATTGCCTTCCAAGAAACTGACTGCGGTAACAAACGTCACCATGCTAATTGATCCATAATGTGCTGCCACTGCCGCGGCTGTTGGGCGGTCAAGTTTTGTTGTTAAGCGTAGCAGCCAATAACCA
>CALJMC010000108.1 GCA_937982385.1 uncultured Rickettsiales bacterium
GGTGTTAATGATAGGCTAGTAGTGAAAGATGGGTATGATACTACTGGAGACATAGATGCTAACGATAGAGACAAGGCTATATATAATAAGTTGAATCGCGCAAAACATAGCGATGTTTTTAAAGAGAGTTTCTCTGCACCATTTTATGAGTCCTTGACGGCGTATTTAGATAAGAGATTGTCAAAGTTTGACGTCAAAGTAGAGAGCTTTCTTTGTCCAGAGGACATGGTAAAATATTTAACTGGTTTATCCAATCGCACTCCATGAAGCCCTATACATTTAAGTCTGGGTGTTCTATGGTGCGGCTGGTTTTTTGACTGGTATTATTTGGAAATTCTATGACCATCTTTTCACATTTCTTTCGTGCTGTATATATCTTATGGATACTGATGCGCCATGACGCGTTTTACTTTTTGAAGGGCAAGCGTGGCGGCACGGTTATGCGTCTCATCAGAAAACGCAGTAAAAGTGTGAGCCGTGGAGAGAATCTGCGTGCGGCATTTGAAGCGCTTGGGCCAGCCTTCATCAAGCTAGGGCAGGTGGTGGCGATGCGCCCTGATTTGGTGGATGATGATGTGATTGAGGCGCTGACGAACTTACAAGATAGGGTGAAACCGTTTAGTGCTGAGAAAGCTAAGGCGATTATTGAAACGTCGTTTGGTAAGCCTTTGGAGTCGCTCTATTCTGATTTTGCGCCTGAGGCGATTGCGGCGGCATCCATCGCGCAGGTGCATAAAGCTGTGACGACTGAGGGCAAGCAGGTGGCGGTGAAGATTTTGCGCCCCAATATTCATGCGATTTTTGCGCGGGATATTGCGTTGCTTTATCGTCTGACAGGGTGGCTGGAGGCGCTCGTGCCATCGTCGCGGCGTATGAAGCCGACAAAGGTGGTCAAAACGCTAGAGGATACGGTCGCGATGGAGCTTGATTTGCGCTATGAGGCGGCATCGGGTGAGGAATTGCGCGAGTTTCGTAAGGAAGACAAACCGAACATCTATATTCCGTGGATAGATTGGGAGCGCACCAAAGAAGATGTGTTGACGTTGGAGTGGATTGATGGCATCCCGATGCATGATGTCGATGCGCTCAAAAAGGCGGGTTATAATCTGACGCATCTCACAGAGCGTGCGGCGCATGGCTTCTTTAATATGGCGTTTCGTGATGGGATTTTCCATGGTGATTTGCATGGTGGGAATTTGCTCGTGCGCACTGATGGGCAGCTTGTTGCAGTTGATTTTGGGATTACAGGGCGGCTCGCCATGCGTGAGCGAATGTATCTCGCCGAAATATTCCATGGATTCCTGACTGGCGACTATATGATGGTCAGCCGTGCGCATTTTGATGCGGGCTATGTGCCGCGCACGCAATCAGTTGAGATGTTCGCGCTTGCCTGCCGCGCCATTGCCGCACCGATAATGGGTAAGCCGCTCAGTGAAGTGTCAGGCGGTGGGTTGCTGACCCAGCTTTTCCGTGTGGCGGAGACTTTCGAGATGGAATTGCAGCCGCAGCTTCTGTTGATGCAAAAATCACTTATTCTGATTGAAGGAATAGGGCGGACGTTAGCGCCAGAATCAAACATGTGGGAACTCGCCGAGCCGCCAATTAAAGAATGGGCAACCACCCATCTAACGCCGCAAGCGCGGATAAAATTGATTATCGAAGAAGAATTTGCACGCCTGAAACGTCTGCCAGCCTTGCTGGATGCGTTGGAAGAAAAAATTGTGAATGGTTAGTTAGACATGGCGTTCGTTGCTTTGTTCCACGTTGCTTGCCACTTGAAGTGACTCAACTGAAGTACTGTTATCGACATGTTGAGCATTTGTGTTTCCGCCTAGGTTGACGCCATTGATTGCTTCTAGTACTTCATCGCGCATGCTCGCTAATTCTTCGCCAACTCGTGCGCCAACTTCAGCATCTCGTCGGTCTCTTACTTCACCCACAGAACCCATGCTAATAGAGGTAATTTCTAAGCTTCCAGCTTTAAATTGATCATCGAGGGCGGCATTCATGGTTTTGAGTGCTTCCATTGAAGGTGGCGTGTCATTGATGACATCTTTTACTTTTTCAAAAATATTTGAGAATAATCCCACAACTTTACTCCATTTGTTTATTCTATCATCATATCAAAGAAATATGACGGTTGTGTGACAGTTGTTAATCTTTTTTACTAACAAAAAGTTAATTTTTTGGTTAAGATGCCCTCATCTAGAGTAATGCCATTGAAATCTATGAGGAAAAAACATGACACTCAAAATTACTAGTTGGAATATTAATTCCGTTCGTATCAGAATTCCGCATATAGAGCAGATTGTGACGGAGATTAACCCTGATGTGCTATGCTTGCAGGAGACGAAGGTAGAGGATGATAAATTTCCACTTGAGGCGTTGAAGGAGCTTGGGTTTGAGCATGTCGTTCATGCAGGACAAAAAAGCTATAATGGGGTGGCGATTCTCTCGAAATTGCCGCTGAGTGATATCGAAGCGCGCGATGTGCATGGCACAGGCGAGAAGCGTCATATTGCGGCGAGCTTGCCGAATGGTGTGCGGGTTCATAATTTTTATGTGCCAGCGGGTGGGGATGTTCCTGATGTGGAGGCAAACCCTAAATTCGCTGATAAGTTAAGATTTATGGATGAAATGCGCAGTTGGTCTGAAACCTTAACGGCGGATGATAAGACGGTGATTCTAGGGGACTTTAACATCGCACCTGGCGAGCATGATGTCTGGTCGCACAAGCAGCTCCTCAAAATTATCAGCCATACACCGATTGAGATTGAAAAGATGTCTGCATTGCAAAAAGCGGCTGATTGGTGCGATGTCGCGCGTGAGTTTGTGCCTGCGGATGAAAAGCTTTATAGTTGGTGGAGCTATCGCAATCGTGATTGGAAAAAATCCAACCGTGGACGTAGGTTAGACCATATTTGGGTTACGCCAGCACTAAAAGCCGCCCTCAAAAGTTATGACGTGCTGCCCCCTGCAAGAGATTGGGAAAGACCGTCCGACCATGTGCCCATTACGGTGACGTTGGCGGCGTAATCCACACCATTCACAGCCTGTGGATAAGAAAAAAATAATCATTATTATACAGTAATTTATAAAATAAATGAGCAAAGGTGAAAAAAGTCGTGGATATGCGCTTGACTGTGAGGGGGAGTGGGGGTAGTGTGTGCTTCCTCGATGTGGTTGACGGGTTGCTGAATGCCATATAGTTGTTATTAATCAGGATTTTGACGGGTCTTCCGCCCTGTGGATAACAATGAAGTCGATATAAAAATAGAAGACAAATTTGGTAAGTAAATAAAGGTTATAGAAACATGGCACATCATAAGTCAGCATTAAAACGCATTCGCCAGACGGCACGTCGCACGGAAGTAAATCGCGTTCGTCGTAGTCGCATTCGTACATTCATCAAGGGTGTTGAAGTCGCTATTGAAGCGGGTGATAAAACTGCAGCAACTGCAGCGTTTAAAGTAGCGGAACCAGAAATCATGCGTGGCGTGACAAAGGGTGTTATGAAAAAGACAACGGCATCTCGCAAGGTGAGTCGTTTGTCTAAAAGCGTTAAGGCGATGGCGTAACTCGCCACTACCACTAACTCGTTGAATAGTATTTTCTCTGGGCTTTGGTCTGGATAGGTTTTTTGCACCGTTTTTTTACCGTGCATGTGGGATGACTATTATTTAAAAACAGATATGTAAGGGTATTAGATCATGGCATTGACACAACTCATAGCACAGGCAGAAGGGCAAACGATTGATGCTCTGGGCTATGCGGGTGATGTGTTGTCGTCGGATGCATGGGCTGCTTTGGGTAATGATGACTCTGCACTGCTCATTGATGTGCGTACCCAGCCTGAATGGCAGTTTGTTGGTGTGCCGAATGTTTCCTCTATTGGCAAAACGTTGCTCCCAATTTCATGGCGCATCTATCCTGAGATGGATACCAATGACAATTTCTTAAACGAGCTCGAAAAACGCGGCGTGAGCAAAGATGCTCCGCTCTTTATGCTGTGCCGTACGGGTGCTCGTTCGCGTGAGTCCGCTATTGCGGCCACCGCGCATGGCTATAAATATTGTTTCAACATTGCCCATGGCTTTGAAGGTGATGCAAACGCCAAAGCAATTCGTGGTGATGTGAATGGTTGGAAAGCGGAGGGTCTACCGTGGCAACAGATGTAGCATTGGATAAAATGAACGACCATCAGCTGCAAGTCGATGTTGCTGCGTGGGAACGTATTCGTGAAAAGCTGCGTCAAACCTATGGTGATGCTATTTTTAAAAGCTGGTTGAAGCCCCTCGCATTTGCTGGTGTTGAGTCTGGTTGTGTGCTGATTCATGCACCAACACGTTTTATGCGTGATTGGATTGCGAACCACTATCTTGAAACTATCCGTCGTTTCTGGCAAATTGAAAATGGCCAAGTACATAAGATTGATTTGATCGTGCGTGCGTCTCCTCCTGCACCAGTTCGCGCAGAGCAAGCAGCTCCTTCTCAGCAATCACGCAAGGTTCAGCCTGCACGTATTGTGCAAGAGAATGCAGAAAGCTCATTAGAGCTTAATCGTTTTTCAGCATCGCTTGATGCGCGTTATACTTTTGATAATTTTGTAGTAGGTAAGCCTAATGAGTTGGCTTTTGCCGCAGCACAACGTGTCGCTGAATCTGAGGGTACCGTACCAGGTTGTAACCCATTGTTTTTATACGGGGGCGTCGGGCTTGGAAAAACACATTTGATGCATGCAATTGCATGGCATATCCGTCGTACCAATCCTTCGCGCAAGGTGATGTATTTATCTGCTGAGAAATTTATGTATCAGTTTGTGCGTGCGCTGCGCTTCAATGAAACCATTGCATTTAAAGAACAATTCCGCTCAGTTGATGTGCTTATGGTTGATGATGTGCAATTCATTAGCGGCAAAGATTCCACGCAGGAAGAATTTTTCCATACGTTTAATTCACTCGTTGAACAAGATAAGCAGCTCGTTATTTCGGCTGACCGTTCACCGTCCGACCTCGAAGGTTTAGAGGAGCGCGTGCGTTCTCGTTTAGGTTGGGGCTTGGTGGCTGACATCAATGACACTAGCTATGAATTGCGCCTTGGGATTTTGCAGTCGAAAGCGGCAAAAATGCCTGACATCATGATTCCAAATGATGTGATGGAATTTCTCGCGCAAAAAGTAACGTCAAACGTACGTGAGCTTGAAGGTGCGCTGAATCGCGTGACTGCCCATGCATCGCTCGTTGGGCGTGAGGTGACGCTAGAGCATAGCCAAGAAATTTTGCGTGATTTACTCCGTTCGTGCGATAAGAAGGTGACGATTGAAGATATTCAAAAGAAAGTCGCAAGCCACTATAACATCAAAG